>JAQTUC010000058.1 GCA_028710385.1 Candidatus Omnitrophota bacterium | reverse complement strand
CAATATAGCATTCAGCAGGTTCAGCCTGCTGCCTGATAATTTCAGTTTTCTTTTTCTTATCTTATTCCTCATGCCTTTTATACTGAATAAAAAGCGCCTACTTTTTATTCTTCCGGTAATTGAGGTTTTCTGGGTAAACATGCACGGGTTCTTCTTCCTGGGGCCCATTGTTTTGCTTTTGTATCTGCTGCTGGCAAAGATAAAAAACAAGGAAATAGATAAAAGTTTTTATAATACCGTTAAGATAATTTTCCTGCTGACTCTTCTTGCCTGTTTTCTTAATCCGCAGCCGCTTGAGACAATTAAATACCCCATAAAAGTGGTGAAAGACATTGCAGCCGGAAATCAGAAGGCGTTTTTTAAATATATCCAGGAACTGCAAAGCCCGTTTGCTGAATTTTCAGCCAACCGGCTTTTTTTCGGTGTCCTGGTGTTCGCTTTTATCTGCCTGGGTTTTGTAAGAAAGCTTAATTTTTTCTATGTGGGCTTGGCAATAGTTTTTGCGGCGTTCTCCTTAAATTCCCTGCGCAATATGTATTTCTTTGTTCCTGTAGCAATAGTAATATTTATAGACAGGTTCAACTGCATAAAAGACTTTTTGCTTAAGGGGATTTTTAAGGAAGGAGGTTTCTACCTTCTTAAGGCGTGTTTTATTTTCTGGATTGTCCTTTTTTCCGTGGATATGACGCGCCAGATTATATATTTTTCCCACCGCAGCGTATTTATGGTTAAGGAGAATAAAAACCCTCAGCTTGGAAATTATTTCTTCGGCATAAATCCTTACCAGCAGCCCAAAGATATGCTTGAGTTTATAAAAACACATAAACTTCCCGGCAGAATGTTTAATACTTTTAATATAGGCGCCCATATGATTTTTAATTTCTTTCCGGAGAGAAAAGTTTTCATAGACGGCCGCGCAGAATTTTATGGCCGGAGTTTTTTTAGTAACTACATAAAATTATCCGAGGGAAGCGAATCTGCTCTAAAATCAGCGATTGAAGAATATAAGCTGGAAGGTTTTATTATCTGCTATTACGCGGACACCCCGGCCTCCGCCATAAAAAACATTAATAATAAAGGCTTTAAATGCGTATACTTTGGCTGGGACGGCATAATTTTTGTAAGCGATAAATTTATAGAAGAGAACCCTTCTTTAAAAAGCCTTATAGTAGATTTTAATTCCGTAAAGGTGGATAAGTTTGATTTAGCCAACGATATAAAACTTAAGATGCCTTATATAAAGAGTTATCTTAACAAAGCCAATGTTTTATACCTTCTGGGTTATGATGAAAAAAGCAAAGCATTTTTGGAGGAAATAATAAAACTTTACCCGAACAATTATGAAACGTATCTGCTTTTGGCAAAAATTTACTACAGGGAAAAAGATTACGATAAGGCTTTTTTATATTGCCGCGATAGTTTATTCTTTAATTCTTCATCAAGCGGCGCGCACGCTCTCCTGGCAAGAATATATATAAAGAAGGGGCTCCTGGATGACGCCCGCAAAGAAGCTGAGAAATATAAAGTAAACTTTAAAGAATTTTTGGAGGAAGTAAAAAATGAAAAGCTCTGATAAGCCGATAGTAAGATTCGCACCAAGCCCCACGGGTTATTTACATATCGGGGGTGCCCGCACGTGCCTTTTTAACTGGCTCTATGCCAGGCACACGCAAGGAAAATTTATCCTGCGCATAGAAGACACAGACCTCGCGCGTTCAAAACAGGAATATCTTGATGAGATAATTGAAAGCATAAAGTGGCTTGGCATGGATTTTGACGAAATATATTACCAGTCAAAGAGATTTGACCTTTACCACGATTACGCCCAGAAGCTCATAGATTCCGGAAAGGCGTATAAGAAAGACGATGCGATATTTTTCAAATATGATTTTGCAAATGTAGAGATAGACGATTTAATCCGCGGAAAGATTGTTTTTAACGAACTGCCCAAGGACGAAGAAGTTATCATTAAAAAAGACGGCACCCCGACGTATAATTTCAGTTGCGTAATAGATGACGCGCTTATGAAAATGTCGCTCGTTATAAGAGGGGAGGACCATATTTCAAATACCCCCAAGCAAATATTGATGTATAAAGCTTTGGGCCTTAATGTGCCGCAATATGCGCACGTTCCTTTGATTATGTCGGAGGAAGGAGGCAGAATGTCAAAGCGCTATGGCGCAACCTCTATAAGGGAATATAAGCAGGAAGGTTACTTAGCTCAAGCAATAGCCAATTATCTTCTGCTTTTAAGCTGGTCTCCAGGAGGAAACCGCGAAATAATAACGCTTTCCGAGGCCAAGGATATTTTTGAAATAAAGAAAGTCAATAAAACAGCTGCAGCATTCTCCATGGATAAATTAAACTGGATGAACGGCGAATACATAAAGAAAACCGGTGCGCAGGAATATGTGGCTCTAATTGAAGACTACCTAAAAGGTAAAAACTTTTTACCGGAAAACACCGGCGCAGAATACCTTAAAAAGGTTGCGCTGCTTTTTAAAGAAAGGCTTTCCAAGCTTTCTGATTTTATTATCCGCGCAAGGTTTTGTTTTTACGATGACTATACTTATGACGATGACACAAAAGAAATCCTTGAGCGTAATATGTCAAAAGAAGTAAATATATTAATGGATAAGTTCTCAAAGCTTGCTAATTTTAATAAGGAAGAGACAGAAAAAGAGTTCCGGCAGGTAGCTGCTGATTTGGGCCTTAAGGCAAGGGACCTTGTTCATCCTGTGAGAGTTGCTCTTTCAGGAAAAAAAGTAGGCCCTGGTTTATTTGAGGCCATGGAAGTACTGGGTAAGGATAAAGTTATAGCCAGGCTTAAGCGGCTTGTTGATTATTGGAACGCAAATACAAGCAAACAATAAACAGCATAACATTGCCGCCTGCCCCCTTACTTGTAACAGCTGTTTGGGTTTCGGCGGATGCCACTGGATAAATATTTTAAGGTATTTAAAATGAAACCTAATTTCGTTACCGAAATTATTGACGAGCATAATAAAAACGGCCGATTCAAAGCCCGCGTTCATACTCGTTTTCCTCCGGAGCCAAACGGCTATCTGCATATCGGCCACGCCAAGGCAATCTATCTTAATAGCTCCATAGCCAAACAATACAACGGAAAATTCAACCTTCGTTTTGACGATACGAACCCTTGCAAAGAAGAGCAGGAATATGTTGACTCAATAATTAAAGATGTTAAATGGCTCGGCGCTGATTACGAAGACCGTCTTTTTTATGCTTCAGACTATTTTGAAAAGATGTATGAATACGCAGCAGCGCTGATTAAAAAAGAAAAGGCATATGTATGCGATTTAAACGCGGAGGAAATACGGCTTTCCCGCGGCACTTTAACTGCTCCGGGGAAGGATAGCCCATACCGTAACCGCAGCATAGAGGAGAACCTTAATCTGTTTGCCCGTATGCGTAGCGGAGAATTCCCGGACGGCTCTAAAACTTTACGCGCAAAAATAGATATGAGCCATCCTAATCTTAATATGCGCGACCCTATCATGTACAGGATACTGCATTCAAGCCACCACCGCACAAAGGATGCCTGGTGCATTTATCCTACATACGACTTCGCGCACGGCCTGGAAGATTCAATAGAAAACATAACGCATTCAATATGCACGCTTGAATTTGAAAATCACAGGCCGTTATATGACTGGTTTCTTAATGAGCTCGGAATATTTCATCCGCAGCAAATTGAATTTGCCCGTTTAAATATTACCTATACCGTATTAAGCAAACGTAAACTCCTGGCATTGGTTGAAGGTAATTTCGTAGACGGTTGGGATGACCCTCGCATGCCAACACTGGCGGGGTTACGCCGCCGCGGTTACCCCAGGGAAGCTATTACAAATTTTTGCGAAGAAATAGGAGTTGCCAAATTTAACAGCACAATTGACGTGGCCGTGCTTGAGGAATGCGTCCGCGCAGTTTTAAATAAAACAGCAGAGCGCAAAATGGCTGTGCTTCGGCCGCTTAAAGTTACTTTAGTAAATTACCCGGAAGGAAAAATTGAGGAATTTGATGCCGTAAACAATCCTGAAGATGCTTCTATGGGAACAAGGAAGATATTTTTCTCCCGCGAGCTTTTTATTGAACAGGAAGATTTTCGCGAAAATCCTCCCAAGGAATTTTTCAGGCTTTCTCCCGGGCGCGAAGTGCGTCTTCGTTACGCCTATTTTATTAAATGCGAAGAAGCCGTTAAGGATAAAGAGGGTAACGTTGTTGAATTGCGTTGCACTTATGATCCCTTAACCCGCGGCGGTAACGCTCCTGATGGCCGCAAGGTAAAGGCAACCATTCACTGGGTATCCGCGCATAATAGTTTTAACGCGCAGGTTAATCTTTATGACAGGCTTTTCAATAATCCTGACCCGGACGATGCTGCCGAGGGCAAGGATTTTAAATCCAATATAAATATGCAATCACTTGAAATTATTAATAATGCGAAACTGGAACCGTCTTTAAAAGACGCAGCAAAAAATCAGCGTTTTCAATTTGAACGCCTGGGTTATTTCTGTCCGGATATAAAATCCACCGAGCAAAATCTTGTTTTTAACCGGATATCCACATTACGGGATACCTGGGCAAAAATAGAGAAGAAACTTAAGAAGTAAATTCTGTTTGGGGCGTAAATTCAGATTGTATTAAAAGGGAGGTTTAAATGAGCAAAGTGTTTTTGCTTGCGGCTGTGCTTGTGTTTGTTTCTCTCTTAAACGGCTGTGAAACAACAAAAAACACAGCATACGGCGTACATCGTATCGCCGCCGGCGTGGCTGACGATGTTTATAACACAGGCCGTAATCTTAAAAGGGCAGACGCCTGGATGCAGGACAATACCTGGTAAAATACGAGTTGCAAGATACAGGCGCGATGCGGTAATTTCGCAGCCTGTAACCCGCAACCCGTATACGGCTTAATTACCTTCTGCAATAGCCGTTGTGATTGCGCTGCGGATAATAAGCTGTTCTTTTCTCAAAGTGTCCGGGTATCCAGACATTTCTGCAATAACTAGCCCGTTGCCAGTGCCCCGGTATCCATACAGAGCGGCAATTTCCCGAATAATTCACCCTGATTCCTAGAGACGGTAAATTTACGCTTATTGCCGGGCCGTTTCTCATTATTACTTTTGCGTTTCGGCCTTCTCTTTCGTGGCTGTAAGCTGTGTTGCTACCTAAGGCAATAAGTAACCCTCCCGCAATTAAACCTGCGATTACCTTTCTCATAAGCCCCTCCTTTCTAATGAGCACATTATTTTTTCAGGTGCACCCGCACGTAGAAAAATATTGGCTTCATTTAATTAGACGAAGGGTTTATTCAAAAAGTCTACAATATTGCCGGGGAAAAAGAATAATAAAATAGAGGCTTTTTGGTTATGCAGGATAAAATAAGAATTCCACGGCGTGTTTTCCGTGGAATACAGGAAGACGACGGGGCGATATTTGTTACCCTAAGTACTTAACTCAAGCATCTAGGACTTGATCGCCCCCTGGGGTTAGTTTATTAAAAACCCCAAATGTTGGCCTGGATGCCGTATCTGAGATAGTTTAGCTTAGGGCAATTAAGATATAGCACATTAGATTAAACTTTTCAAGGTTAGGGCTATTTTTTCAGCCGGCAGTGAATAAAAATATTAGATTTGATAATTATTTATGGTAAAATAATATAAATGTCACTTTCATTTATCCTTATCATGTTGTTTGTGTTTGTGGCAGGCCCGGTCATTGTAATTCTTATACTTCACTCAGGCAATCCTTTCAGAAAAGAAAAAAATACCTCAAAAAGCCATCTTAAGAAAAACGAAACGTTAAAAGTAAATTTAAAAAACGGAAGATGGTGGTGCCCTTCCTGCGGGGACAGCAATCTTCCGGCTAAAGATGATTGCGGCAGCTGCGGGCAAAAGGTTGATAAAAACACCCCCTAAATTTTACTTGCAGTAATTTAACTCAAATAATACAATAATAAAACTTATGGGTTGCGTCATACGTAAAACGTAACCGTATAACGAAACGAGCAGCGTAACCGTAAGACAAAAATCTTGCCCGGTAGTGTAATTGGTAACACGACAGACTCTGGATCTGTTATTCATGGTTCGACTCCATGCCGGGCAGCCAAATATTTCTCTTCAAATCAAGGCCGAGAGATAAATGTAGCTCTAACCGTTTGCGATAAGACAAGCGATTGTATCGTTTGGCGTTGCAAATGGTTAGAGCGTTATTATTTCTTGGAAATTTAAATCAGCCCCCGGGTTCTTATGGCTTAATTTCAATATCCACCCGCCCAAATTTAAGCACTTTTTTACTGAAATGCAATTTTTAGAAAAATCAGAGCGTGGTTATATATAATAAAATACTTCAAGACGCAGGCGAGTAATACTTTTAAATTTAAAATAATGCTTCTTGTGATATAATTTTTTTTATGGTACTTGAAACTATCTTATTGTGGGTTGCGGTGCTAATATTCGTGAGCGCTGTCTCAAGCAAGCTTTCGGACAGGTTCGCCATACCTGCTTTGTTGTTGTTCCTGGTGATCGGGATGCTTGTCGGTTCCGAAGGAATCGGCAGGATTTATTTTGACAATGCGCAGTTAGCGAAGTCTATCGGAGTTGTCGCCCTTATTTTTATCATTTTTTCCGGAGGACTTGATACTAATTGGAAAGATACTAAAGCAATACTTTGGCCGGGAGTAATTCTTTCTACAGCAGGGGTTTTGTTGACCGCAATCATAACAGGGCTTTTTGCCGTTTATATCTTCAAATTTTCGCTGCTGGAAGGTATGCTCCTTGGCTCCATAGTTTCTTCAACCGATGCCGCCGCAGTATTCAGTATCTTAAGGTCTAAACGGATAGCTTTAAAACCGCCTCTTAAGCCATTACTTGAATTTGAATCCGGAAGCAATGACCCGATGGCGGTTTTTTTGACTGTCGGTTTTCTTAGTATCCTGACTGCGAAGAATATGGGTATTGCCGTCTTGATTCCCAGGTTTTTTCTGGATATGGGTATGGGCGCGGCTATAGGATATTTGATGGCTAAAATTACCGTGTTTTCCATTAGTCGCATGAAATTGTACTACGAAGGGTTGTATCCGGCCGTTACGATTTCTTTGGTCCTTTTAACTTATGTAATCGCTGTTTTTCTAAAAGGCAACGGGATACTGGCAGTATATATTGCCGGCCTTATGCTTGGGCATGCAGAGTTTCCCAATAAACGGATGATTGCAAAATTTCATGATGGCCTGGCATGGTTGATGCAAATCACGATGTTTATAACATTGGGCCTGCTAGTTTTTCCTTCCCATATTGTTCCCTTGATAGGCCCGGGATTGTTATTGACGTTTCTTCTTATGTTGGTTGCGCGTCCTGTCAGCGTGTTATTGTGCCTGTTACCGTTTAAAATGAATATGCGCAAAAAAGCCATGATCGCATGGGTCGGCCTTAGGGGCTCGGTTCCGATTATCCTGGCGACATTTCCGTTTATGGCTGGCATCGCGCAGGCGGACATCATTTTTAATATTGTCTTCTTTATCGTTATCGCTTCGGTTCTTATCCAGGGGACATCTATTCCGATAGTTGCTAAAATATTGAGGCTGAACCTTCCCTGGTCTAATAAAACGCGTTATCCTATTGAATTTGAAAAAACAGAGGGCATTGATGCCGAACTAACAGATATAATAATTCCTTATGATTCAGGCGCTGCAGGCAAGATGATCCGCGATTTGAACGTGCCTGAGAAATGCCTTATTGTGCTTATTTCCAGGAACGATAAATTTGTTATTCCTACCGGGGCTACGGTGATACAAGGCGGAGATGTGCTGTTGGTATTGGCTAATACGGAAGATTTCTCGGCCTTGTATAATACGGTAGCTCATATTGGAAAAGAGGAAAGCGATAGTTAAGGAGAGTATCTGCTACCTATTGGGCCTTTAATGATTGAACATAGACTTATAGAGCGCATGATCGCTCTTATGGACAAAGAAACGCAGAGGATAGAACAAGAACTTGTGCCGGACAAGGAGTTCATCCGGACAGCGGTTGATTTTATAAAGACGTATGCTGATCGCCTGCATCACGGCAAGGAAGAATATATTTTGTTCAGAGATTTGGCTAAAAAGCAGTTGTCGGAAGAACATAAAAGGATCATGGATGAGCTTATCAAAGAGCACGCGTTTGCTAGAGAAAATTCCAGAAAGCTCGTTGATTCCCTGGATAAATATCTTGCCGGAGAAAAAAATGCGATTAAGATGATTACTGAGAATATGGGTATCCTTGCTAAATTCTATCCCAAGCACATTGAGAAAGAGGATAAACGCTTTTTTCTGCCGGCAATGAATTATTTTACTAAAGGCGAGCAATCCGTCATGCTGGCTGAGTTCAACGATTTTGACAGGCAGTTTATTCACGTTACGTATAAAACAATAGTTTCGCAATGTGAGAAAAAATAAGCAAAAGCAAGTTACCGGCAAAGGCATTTGTCCCGGCAGATTTACTCAAATATCAAACCGATGCGGCCGCCAGTCAAGAGATCGTGAAAAAATAGCCGGCACCGCCACTCTCTTCGCTTTTGGTTATGCTTAAGAGTTAAACATGAGGATAAAAATAAAAAGAATTTACGAAACTCCTGCAAATAACGATGGTTTTAGAGTCCTTGTGGATAGATTGTGGCCGAGAGGCGTGAGCAAAGAGAAAGCAAAAATCGATCTTTGGTCAAAAGATATTGCTCCAAGTGATCAGCTAAGAAAATGGTTTGCCCATGATTCAGCAAAATGGGAGGATTTCAAACGCAGATATTTTAAAGAGCTTGATAAAAAGAAAGGACTTATTGATAAGAATTTTAAGAAATCTAAAAGCGGCATAACCTTTTTATATGCGGCGA
>JAQTUC010000057.1 GCA_028710385.1 Candidatus Omnitrophota bacterium | reverse complement strand
GCTTTCTCTCCTGGCTAACCAGGCGGCGATATCAATATGGAGCGTGCGCCTGTACGAAGAAGCCAGGTGCGCAAACGAAGAAACCAGGATGATGCAGCAGCAGATGGTAGAAAAGGAAAAAATGGCTTCTCTGGGGCTTTTTACCGCAGGCATAGCTCATGAAATAAACAATCCTCTTGCGACAATATTAGGTAATACCCAGTATCTTATGGAGCACATGCAATCAGGTTCATTCGGATGGGAGGAAATAAACGACATAAAACAGGCAGCGGAGCTTTCTTCAAGGATAATTGCCCGCCTTTTTCAGTATTGCAGCCCCTCTGGCGGTAAAAAAGAGGCAATTGATATTAATAAAGCCATGGAGCAGATTGCCGGATTGGCAGGCAAACAGTTTGAGAAGCAGGGCATTAAAATTAATCTGCGCTTAGAGCCCAATCTGCCTAATGTGGTAATGGTTCTGGACGAGTTAAGGGAAGTTTTTTTAAACATAATGTTTAACGCCCAGTCCGTAATGCCTGGCGGAGGCATAATAACAATTGAGACGAGAAAAGATGCCGGCGCAAATGCAGTTGAAATATCATTTAAAGACACAGGGCCGGGGATTGCGGAGAATGTTATAGATAAAATATTTACGCCTTTTTTCAGCACCCGCCGGCCGAAAAGTTTAGGGCTGGGGCTTGCTATCTGTCAGCGCATAGTAAATTCGCATTCAGGCAGTATAAAAGTGAATTCAAAATTGGGAGAAGGAGCCGAATTCATTATCAGGTTTCCTGCAGCCGGGGAGGCGCAAATTTGATGGATACAACAAGGATACTGGTTATAGACGATGAAGCTTCAATAACAAGGCTTCTTTCAAAAGTTCTCATTGAGGAAGGTTACGGCGTTTTAACTGCGGCGAATGCCCAAGAGGCTTTAAAAGTTGTAGAGAGCCAGGCGATAAACCTGGTTTTTATAGATTTATGCATGCCCGGTTTAAACGGAATAGAAGCAATCAAAGAGATTAAAAAGAAAAACGACAAAATAAGGTTCGTTATTATAACTGCGTTTGGAGATATGGCATCAGTCAAGGAAGCGACAGAATTAGGGGTTTTTGATTACATCACAAAACCGTTTGACCTGGAATATATAAGGCACTTGGTGAGGCACATCCAGGTGAGCCAGTCAAAGGCTTTGCCGTACCAGGAATATATGGGAAGGGTTTTTAGCGGAGAGCTTACTCCTGAGGAAGCAAAACAGAAAAAGTTTTCTTCTTTTAAACAGGAGGTGCAAGAAAAATTAAAAAATTTCCAGGATATGGATAATTGCGTGGATAAAAATGTGTGCACTTATTATCATTCAGGCTCCTTTACGGAAAATTTAAAAGAAGAATTTAAAAAAATCACCAAGAATTTTTATTTTATCATTATTACTTCCGGAGTTGTCATAGGGATTTTATTCGGCTATATTTACGCTAAAATAAGTAATAGAAACTTATATAACGAATATTCCCAGGGAAAAAGAATTACGATAGTTGATTTTTACAGAACCTTAAACGATCTTAAGTATTGGATGCAAAAGCATACCGAGCAGGGAATTCTTCTGGAAAAAGATACAAAATTTAAAGAGGCCGAATAATATATTTCAAGGAGGCGATATGGATAAACGCAAAGCGAAGAAAGTTACGGTATTGCTTTACATCATGGTTGTTATTTTCTGCTTTTTGATAGGAACGGCGTTTAGCTCGGTATACAGAAGAGTTCCTGCTATGCGTATGAGGTATCAGGCTGAAGCTATGCAGGCTAAGGACGCCGCAGAAGGAAAGAGTCCGGGGAATAACCAACAGAGGAATGAAGTGCGTAAGGACGTTTTGGAGGATTTTGTATATGAAGCGCTTTACAAGCCTATTCGCAGCATAAATACAAACTGGAAACATCACGTAGACGGAAGCTTGCAGGCAGAACGCAGGCGGGTGATTGATGAAAAGTATAACAGCGAGAAATAAGTTTTGTAAACCAGTATGAGCGAAAACGAGATTGCAGATTTAATAAACAAAGGTTGCGGGCAAACTCTGGAATTAATGAAGGATTTGCCGGTAACAGATTCCGGCAAGAAAGAATTGGCTAAGTTGATGGCGGCTTTTGCTAATTCCGGAGGAGGCACCATTCTTATAGGTGTGGACAAAAACACCAGAGTGCCTTTGGGGATAAGCCCCGCTTATAATGAAGAGGAAGTACTAAAGATTGATAAAGAGTATTGCAATCCTCCGGTTAATCCAAGAGTTTCCGTTGAGAGCTTAAGAGGCATAAGATTGATTTCGGTTGCGGTTGCGCGCGGTGTTAACAGGCCTTACCACACAGAAGGAGATTGCTATGTAAGGGTTGATAAGCAGGTTTTTGTGGCCAGCCACAGCGAAATGCAGGAGATGTATAAAAAAGACGGCGGTTTCAGAAGAGAAGTCAGCGATTCCTGGCCTGTTTCTGCGGCAAGCCTTGAAGATCTGGATAAAACAAAAATAGACCAGTATCTGAAAAATACCGGGGCTGCGATTGAAGAAAAGAACAGAGAAAAAATATTAAAGGACAAAGGAATTCTTGTTGAGAGCGCAAACGGAGTTGTGCCTACGGCAGCCGGAATGCTTATGTTCGGTAAAGACCCGCAGTATTTCATAATTTCAAGCGGGGTCCGTTTGGTTAAATTTCAGGGCAAAAATATAGGCAGCGTCATAATGGATCAGAAAGAGGCGAAGGGCACCATACCGGAAATGATAGATGATGCGTGGAAATTTCTTCTTAAGCATATGGCCCTCCGGTCAAAAGTTGAAGGCCTTAAGAGGGAGGATTCCACCGAGTATCCGGCTATCGCGGTAAGAGAAGCTATTGCCAATGCAATTGTGCACAGGGATTACAGTATTGATGGTTCGCAGGTGAGAATTTTTATGTTTGACGACCGCATTGAAATATATACGCCCGGAGGGCTTGCTCCCGGGGTAACTGTAGCTAATATGGAATACACGCAGTATTCCAGAAACAAATACATCACTCAGATGCTTATGCATTTGGGCCAATACATTGAAAAGTTAGGCGCAGGCATTAAGAGGATCAAATCTTCGCTTAGAAACAGCGGCCTTAGGGAGCCGATTTTTTTTGACACGGGAGTTGATTTTATTTTGACTATGTTTGGGCCCATTGAACATGAGCGTCAGGCGAAGGCAGAAACGCAGGGCGTTTCGCAAAGAGTCATAGCGCCGGCTAAGACTCCGCAGGAGATAGCTTTTTTAACCAAAGACAGCAGAAAAGACTTTCCGAAAGACGGATATATAAATTCCGATATCCAGGCTATTATTGAGGGATTTAAGAAATCAAAAAAAATATTGCCGCAAATTATTGCAGGTTTTGTTTTGCTGCTAATTGCGGTTTCTGTCGTATTTTTCAGCACAAGGCCGAAAAATCCCCTGGAGTTCTACTATAAAGCGTCAATAATGCATAGCCGCGGAGAATACCGCGAAGCCATAGACAATTATTCCAGATTTATAGAAGAATTCCCAAGCAGCGATAAGGCCGACAGCGCCCAGTATTATCTTGCAGGCTGTATGGATATTTTAGGGGAAGAGGTCGGCGCGCTGAATGCTTATGCTGATTTATTAAAGAAATATCCCAAAAGCCGCTGGGTGCCTTATGCCTATTACTGGCGCGGGGAGATTTTTCTGAATATGGGCGAACTTGACAGCGCAATATCCGAATATCAAAAAATGTTAAAAGAATACCCCAACCATCCGGTTGCGGTTTCGGCAATGCGCGGCATAGGGCTTGCGTATTACAAGCAAAATAAATTTAAGGAAGCAATTGATATGTACCAAAGTGTTTTGGATATAGCAGAAACTTCCAGCGACGGCTATGAGTATTATCAGATGGGGCTTTGTTATCTTAAGCTGGGTCAGAAGGATAAGGCAAAAGAAATGTTTAAGAAGGTTATTTCCAGCGAAAAATCAAGCCCAAGGATAGTAGAACAGGCTAACGAAGAATTAAGTAAAATAAATATATAAATATAACTATGGAATATAAAGAAAGAGAAGTAAGTTTAAGGGATTATGTTGAAATTATAATAAAAAGAAAATTTATAATTATTTTGTCTGTTGTCGTAGTTCTTGTTTCAAGTATGCTTCTTGTTCCTGCCAAGCCCGTGGTTTATAAAGCCAGCGCTTTCATAATAGTTGAAGGTTCGCCTTACAATGTGGAGCTGATGGAAGCTATTAAACGTTTTGTAAAAACTCACACGCTGGCTGAAGAGGTGGTGCGTTACATGGAATTTGACCGCGCAAAGGCTCTTAAGTCAGGCGGAGAGCTCGCCGAAAGATCTTTTGCGGAGATAACGCCTGAGTTCATACTTAATTCTGTATTGGTTGAACAGGAGGAGGGGTCGGATATTCTGGCTATAAGCGCTTTATCTGAAAACCCAAAAAGAGCAATGGATATTTCAAACGTTGCTGCGCGCGTTATAGTAGAGCAGAGCTTTAAGGGAATAACGGGCGGCACCCAGGCTTCCATAAAATACCTGGAAAGGCAGATTGAAGCGTTAAAAACAAAGATAGAAGAGAACAAGCGTATCTTGAGCGGTTCCGCAACATTTGAAGAAGGCAATGTTCCTGCCGGACAGGGGAATAATTTTGATAAGCTTCAGCAGGATTATGTAAACGCAAAATCAGCGCGCCAGATAGCCGAAGCTAAATTAAAAGTGTTAGAGGAGAAAATTGCTTCACGTAAGTCAGACGAGGATATTTTGTCCATAATGCCTCAATCAAAAGATTTGAACAAGCTTAAAGAAAAATTAGCGTTCCTGGAACAGAAACTTTCTTCGCTCCTGGTGCAGTTTACCGAGGAGCACCCGGATGTAATAGACACCGAAACCCAGATAGAAAGCCTTAAGGAGCGCGTAAAGCGCGAAGCTGTAAAGCCGCTTGAGGAACTGCGGGCGCAAATTACGGAATACAAAAATGCAGAGGATACCGCAAAGAAAGTTTTGGAAACGAGTTTCCCGGCTAATCCGCAAGAACCAGGCACTTCCGGTTCCAAAGCCCAGCAGTTGGCCAGAGAGCTTAGCATGGATGAAAAAACTTATAATAAATTAATGGAAGAAAAAGAAAAACTCCGCCTGGATGCAGTGCTGAATGCTACAAAGGTCAGGATTCTTCGCCTGGCCAGTGAACCCAAGAAACCGGAAAAGCCCCAGGGGGTTCCCGGAATTCTTATAGCGATATCACTGGGGCTTATATTGGGTATTACTGCGGCATTTTTACAGGAAAATATAGACAGCTCTTTAAAGACGCTTGAGGATGTTGAGTATTATTTACATAAGCCGATAATAGGGGTTATACCCATAATACGCACGGATTTTACTAAAAAAAGGCATCATAGAAAGCAGTAAATAAACAGGAGTGTTTTGTAATGGATAGCTATAATGATTTTTTCCGCTTTTTTAACAAGAGGGTAATCGTTAATCTTGACCCTCGTTCTCCAGAAGCGGAGTCTTACCGTTCAATACGCACAAATATATTAAGCAGCAACCCTACTAATCCGCCTAAAGTGCTTATGCTAACCAGCGCGCATCCGGAAGAGGGCAAAAGTTTAACCAGCGCCAATTTGGCTATTGTTATGTCCGAAATCGGAAAAAAAACTTTATTGGTAGATTGCGATTTGAGGCGGCCCAATGTCCATAGCATATTGGGCATTGATAAGTCCCATGGCTTAAGCGAAGTGCTTTACGGGCAGGAGGAATGGGATAAAGTGCTTAAGAACGTGGGGATTGAAAACCTGCACGTAATTACAAGCGGAGCCATACCGCGTAATCCTTCTGAAATAATAGGTTCAGACAAAATGAAGCTTTTCCTTGAAGAAGTTAAGCAGGTTTTTGACATAATTATCCTTGATGTGCCATGCATCCTCGCTGTTACAGATTCAATCATATTAAGCCTGCTGGCAGATTGTATTTTTATGGTGGTTATGGCTGATAAAACGCCCAGAGAAGCGGTGCTGCGTTCAATGAGCATGCTTAGCGATGTAAAAAGCAATATATCGGGTATTATTTTTAACAAGGTAAATATGCGCAGGAGCCATTATTATTACTATTATTATTATGGTTCGCGCAGAAGAAAAGAAAAATAAAAATATCATATGGAAAAATTTCACATAGGATTTCCAGGATTTTATTCCTGCGTATTTTCATCCTTGCCGCCGGCATCTTCATACAGCGCAGCGCCGTTACCGGCTGATTAATTTAATAAAGAATAATTATGGCAGAAACTAAGCGTAAAAATTTTAAATCCCGCTTGGCTGTTTTGCGTAAATTTTTCCGGGTAATGGGCATTAAGCCTTATCATGTGATAATCCCCATAGTGCTTTCTTTTTTCGTCGCAGCCTTTGACGGCATCGGGCTTGGGCTTCTGGTTCCTATCGCAAGGGGAATAGTCAGCGATTTTGCTTTTGTCAATGAGATGCCTGTGTTAAAAGACCTTATTGCCGCGTTTCCTCAGGTATATGCGATGACCACAACTCCCAATAAAAATACATTCTTGTTCCTGGTTGTCCTGGTGTTTCTGGCTACTATCCTGAAAAACCTTTTTCTCTATATAAATTCAGTTTTTACTGCGTACTGGCACGGTATTTTTAAATACAATGTTTATAAATTCATTTTTAACAGATTTATGAGCTTTGGGAAACTTTTCTTTGACAGGACAAACCAGGGGTATCTTGTTATGGTCCTTAACTATTCCGATAAAGTCATGGACCTTTTGGTTCTTTTTGAAAAATCAGTTGAACGTATTTTTACGCTTCTGGTTTACTTTGTAATTATGTACATGATTTCCTGGAAATTAACCCTTATTACTTTATTCGTTTTCCCCGTTCTTTATATTTCTTTGCGGGCTATCATCAGAAAAATTGAGGAAATAGCCAAATTCAGGAATAAATCTTTTATTGAATTGCACAGGAATGTTTTTAACATACTTTCCTGCGTGCCGTTAGTTAAGGCTTATTCGCGCGAGGAGGAAACCAAGCTGAAATATGCCGATTTAAATGAACAATTGAAACGGTATGATTTTAGGACGCTTCGCGTCTACCGGTTGATGGAGCCGCTGCAGGATGTAATCGTAACAATGGTCATGCTTCTTATGGTTTCTATTGTCGCGCTCCTGCTGGCTAAGGATAAACCGGCAGAGATATCGGTTTTTGTAGTATTTTTTTACGCCGCAAGAAAAGTTCTTCCGTTATTTAATATTTTTAACCAGATAAAGGCTGATTTTATGCAGGCGAAGCCGCCGCTTAAGGAGATTTCAAAAATTTTTGACGACAAAGACAAATTCTTTGTGGTTGAAGGCGAAAAAACTTTTGAAGGGCTTCACGAGAGAATTAATGTTACCAATTTAGTTTACGGTTACACCCAGGAAAACCCCGTTATTAAGGGAATGAGTTTTTCAATTGAAAAAGGCAAAACCGTAGCCCTCGTAGGCCCTTCGGGCGCAGGGAAAACTACTCTCATCAGTTTATTGATGCGTTTTTACGATTGTCCGTCAGGCTCAATTTTCATTGATAACACTGATATAAGGGAATTCAAACTAAAATCGCTTCGTGCGCACATGGTTCTGGTGAGCCAGGATGCTTTGCTTTTTAACGATACTCTGCGCAATAACCTTGTTTTTGGATTAGACAGAAAAGTCAGCGATGAGGAGCTTATGGAAGCGCTTCGTAAATCGCAGCTTCAAAATTTTGTAAAAAATGTTCCCTCTGGGCTTGATGCGGAAATAGGCGATAAGGGCCTTAAGCTATCGGGAGGAGAAAAGCAGCGGGTTGCCATAGCCAGGGCGTTTTTGAAACGTTCAGAAATGTTAATTTTGGATGAAGCGACCAGCTCGCTTGATACCCCTACAGAAAAAAATATACAGGAAGCAATCAATGAAGTAATTAAAGGGCGCACAGCAGTAATAATAGCTCACAGGCTTTCTACGGTAAAAAATGCAGATAAAATTATTTTTGTGGAAGAAGGGAAAATAGCGGAACAGGGCTCTCTCAATGAACTTCTTGAGAGAAAAGGAAAATTTTATGAATACTGGGAAGCCCAGAAGTTCTATTGATTTTCTATCTTAAGAATCTTCGGATGCCCTGTCTTTTTGCATTAATAAATTAAAAACTTTTAAAATCTATGAATCCTAAGGTAAGCGTTATCCTGCCTGTTTATAACTGTGAGCGCTACATTTCTCAAGCTATTGACAGCATTTTGAACCAGACCTTTCAGGACTTTGAGCTTATTATAGTAAACGACGGCTCGCAGGATAAAACCCGGAGGATTATTGATTCTTATAAAGACGCAAGAATTATCGTTGTTGAAAATGAATTCAACGAGGGCGCAGTGCCTTCCCGTAATAAAGCAATTGCGCTGGCTAAGGGCGAATATATCGCGCTTCAGGACGCGGATGATAAATCGCTTCCTGAGAAATTTTCAAAACAGGTCAAAGTGCTTGATGAAAACAGCAGCATAGGCGCGGTAGGCTCTTATTTTGTTTTTTCAGATATGGCGGGAAAGGAATCTTATATTGCGGCGATGCCTTGCGATAATAAAACTATACAGGAAAGGCTGCCTTTGGAGTTTATTTTCTGCCATTGCTCCATAATGTTTCGCGCAAAAATTATCAAAGCCCTCGGCGGTTACCGAAAAGAATTATTTTTGAGCGAGGATTACGACCTTTTGTTAAGGGTTTCCGAAGTGTCGCAGATTGTAAATATTCCGGAAGTTCTTTACGCCTACAGGCTAAATCACCAATCTTCATCTCTTACGAGAAGGTGCGAACAGCGCATTGTGAATGATTTAGTTAAAGAGCTTGCGGGAGAGAGAAGAGCATCCGGGAAAGACAGGCTGCAGCTTGGGAGGAGCCGGGAAGTGCTTGATTTTTTAAAGCAGGAAAGCGAAAAAAAGCGCTGCAAAAGCAAAAGAGTAAGAAGCTATGCTTACTTCTGGTGGGCCTTTCATCTTAAGCAGAAAAAATGCTTTTCTTACGCGAGAAATTTTCTTTTTCGGGCAATATGTATATTTCCTTTTGAAGCCAGTTACTGGAAATTACTTGCGCTTGTATTGCTAAAAAGGGAAAGCGTGAAAAATAATAAAACAAATGAATGACAAAAAACGGATAACTATTGCCTGCATAAACAATAATGAATACAAGATTTTTACTGCTGTTATGCTTGAATCTCTTTTCGCAAATTATAA
>JAQTUC010000179.1 GCA_028710385.1 Candidatus Omnitrophota bacterium | reverse complement strand
CGAACACTGCATACAAGTCCCTCCTTCCGCATTTTTGAATTTATAATATTTTTTTAGCTTCCTAGCGTCCGCATCGGGGTGACAGCGAGCCTAGAAATACTTTCCTGAAATTGCTTCAAGGCGAGCGTCAGAGGGGCAGAGCCCCTATGAAGAGCCAGAAACTTGAGAAGTCAGGAACGCGAATAAAATTTACTGAACGCATTTACGCCTAGATAACCTTACCGAAATTGTCAGGCCGTGCGTAAGCACGCTGGCTCTGGAGAGGTGGCTGAGCCCGGTTGAAGGCGTCCGACTCGAAATCGGAAGTCCTGCCAAAAGCGGGACCGTGAGTTCAAATCTCACCCTCTCCGTTGTCCTACTTATCGCGAGAAAACATCTAACCAGAAATGGAGATGTTTTCTCGCAACATACAGGAAAAGGACAACGGATTCCGGCTAAGCTCCGTCTGAGCCGGAATATCGTTGATAACATTTCATTCAAAAAGAAACAACGGATTCCGGCTAAGCTCCGTCTGAGCCGGAATATCGTTGAGAATGTTCGCAAGCGTAAACCATCCGACCAGAAACGGGGATGGTTTACCGTAACCTGAGCACATTAATAAAGATGTTCAGCGAAGCTTCGCGAAGCGAAGAATAGGAAGAGAACGACGGATTCCGGCGAAGCGACCGAGGACGTAATGTCCGAGGGGGTTCCGAGTCCTCCGGACGAGGCTCCGTCCAAATCAAGACACAACCTCAGTTTATGCGCTAAACAATTCCAACAGTTTTTTGGAGGAAGAGCCTTTCCTTTAATCCTTGACTTTGTCAATCAATTATGATATTTTAAATCTATTATTTTGCGCAATTTTTTGATTGTTTTTCTCAAGAGGAGGTAGATATGAGAAAAAAACTGTCGGTGTTTAGCCTATTGTTTTGTTTTATTTTTATCAATGGTTGTGCGGTTATATTCCAGACTGGCAGGCGTTCTGATGCAGAGCGCATTAAGACACTTGAAAAGGAACTTGAAGAATTAAGAAATACAAAAGGCCTTCTTGAGCAGACTTTAGAAAAAGAAATAAAAGATAAGCAGGTAAGGCTTAGCATGGAAGAAAAAGGGCTTGTAATTACTTTTGTTTCGGAGGTTCTTTTTGATTCCGGCAAGGCTAATTTAAAGCCGGAAAGTTTTTCAAGCTTGGATAAAGTTGCAAATATACTTGTACAAAATGTCCCGGAAAATAATATAGGTATAGAAGGCTATACGGATAACCAGCCTATAAAGCATTCAAAATGGAAATCGAATTGGGAACTGTCAGCGCATCGCGCTTTAAGCGTGCTTGAATACCTCGAAGGAAAAGGTGTTAGCCCGGAAAGGCTCTCAGCGAGCGGTTACGGAGAGTATAAACCGGTTGCGGCTAACGATACCATAGAGGGCAGGCAGTTAAACAGAAGAGTTGAAATTGTAATATTGCCCAAAACAGTAAAGAAAGTACAAAAAGGAAATTTTGAGGGCAATGCGGTTGAACCTTCTAGCGAAGGAGAGGAGGAATTGAAATGAAAGACAAACCTCTAATTTTAAGTCTATTGGTAGGTTTGATAATGGTTCTGGTTGTGGCGGGAGTTTCTTTGCTTGTTAAAATAAATTCTTTGTCCGGTTTTCGTGAGGAGCTGGCAAAGAAAAATATGACCCTTGAAAAAACAATAGAAGATTTGAAAGCGGAAAATAGCGCAATTACCGAGAAGAATAAAGTTCTTACTGAAGATGTTAACAAAGCCAACGAAAAGGTTACTGAGTTAAAAACAGAACTTACAAAGCTTGAAAAGCTTAAAGCCAAATTGGAAGATAACCTCGCAGATGAGCTTATCAAGCAGGATTCAGATGTAAAGAAGTAAGGAGGCCAACAACTGTTTTTTATTTTACAAGAGCGCAGAAAAGGCCCCCTTTGTTTTTGGTAGACACAGATGATCGCAGATAAAATTATCTGTGATCATCCGCTTCCAAATCTGTGCTAATCTGTGTAAGAAAAAATGAACATACCACAACATATAGCAATTATAATGGATGGCAACGGCCGATGGGCAAGGTCGAAAGGCCTTTCCCGTATTGTTGGCCACAGCGAAGGGGCTAAGAGGATAAAAGAAATAGTAAAAGCAGCAAAGGAAATCGGCGTAAAGATTATAACTGTTTTCGCGTTTTCTACCGAAAATTGGGACAGGCCTAAAAACGAAATATCCATGCTTTTTTCTTATCTGAATGATTTTTTGAAGAATTATAAAAACGAATTAATGAAAGAAAATATAAAGCTTAAAATAATCGGAAGAAGAGACAGGTTAGATAAGAATACAATCAAAAAAATAGAAGAAGTTGAGGGAGTTACATCTAAAAATGACGCTTTCATATTTAATATCGCAATAGATTACGGCGGCAGGTGGGATATGATAGAAGCGGTGAAAAGGATTTTAACAGACCTTGAAAATTCCAAAATAACCAGAGACCAGATAACCGAGGAGTCTTTTGGCGGCTATC
>JAQTUC010000178.1 GCA_028710385.1 Candidatus Omnitrophota bacterium | reverse complement strand
TCCCATCTCCGCCGATAACCGCTATTTTATAATTTTTGCTCATTTATAGCTCCTTTGGGATGTTGGCTAATAATTGCTTTCTCTTGGGGTATTTATTTTTTGCCTCGTTTGGCTTTAATCCAATTAATCAACCCGCCAAGCTTGACAATTTCCTGTAAAAATTGAGGAAAAACGCTCGTCTTATACACTTTATTCTTGGTTAGATTTTTTATTACACCCTGGGATAAATCAATTTCTATTACGTCGCTTCCGTCTATATCATCTGTTTCTTTAAGCTCAATAATAGGCAAGCCTATGTTAATTGCATTACGATAGAATATGCGCGCAAAACTTTTAGCGACAACTGCGGTTATGCCGCAGCCTCTTATCGCCCAGGGGGCGTGTTCCCTGCTTGAACCGCAACCAAAATTTCTTCCGGCAACTATTATATCTCCGGCGGAAACACGCTTTACAAAATCAGGATCAATGTTTTCCATGCATTTTGAGCCGAGAAATTTTTCATCCTGCGAGTCAAGGTATTTTGCCGCAATGATATCGTCGGTATTTATGTTATCGCCGAATTTGTGGGCGTTGCCTTTTATTACCATAAGCTTTCAGCTTTCAGGTATCAGATATCAGCTGCTGACAGCTCTCCTATCTAAACCTCATCCGGATGCGTTATCCTTCCTTTAATCGCGCTTGCAGCAGCAACTGCCGGACTTGAAAGATATACAAAACTTTCGGGATGCCCCATTCTTCCTATAAAATTTCTGTTGGTAGTTGCAAGCGCTACTTCGCCTTTATCCAGTATCCCCATATGCCCCCCAAGGCACGGTCCGCATGTTGCCGGGCTTACTATACAATTTGCTTCCATAAATATTTTTATAAGGCCTTCTTTTTCCGCCTGCTTATAAATGCTCGGGCTTGCGGGCAATATAATAACCCTTAAGCCTTTCTTTACTTTTTTATTTTTCAGAATCTTTGCTGCAATTCTTAAATCAGTTATCCTGCCATTTGTGCATGAACCTATAACTACCTGGTTTAAGCTAACATTTTTCAATTCGCCTACCGCCTTTGTATTGCTTGGCAGATGCGGGCAGGCAACCTGCGGCTCAAGCTTCGTTACATCTATTTCTATAACTTCCTTATAACGCGCGTCTTTGTCGCTTTTTAATTCTTTTATTGAACCTTTGAAACTGAATCTCTTCCCTTGTATCTCTTTTAGATATTTAACGGTAGATTCATCGGGCTCAACCACTCCTGTTTTCCCGCCCGCTTCAATTGCCATATTGGTCATACTGAGGCGGTCATCAAGCCCGAGTTTTTCTATGACAGGGCCGGAAAACTCCATAACCTTGTAATGAGCGCCTTCAACGCCTATTTTACCTATCGTATTTAAAATCAAATCTTTTCCGCTGAGCCACTTATTTAATTTTCCTTTATAAACAAACTTGATTGTGTGAGGCACTTTTAACCAGCAGCTTCCCTCTTTCATGACAGCGGCAAGGTCAGTTGAGCCGACGCCAAAGCTGGCCGCTCCAATGCCGCCCAAAGTGCAGGTATGCGAATCAGCGCCCACAACAAGAGCGCCCGGGGAAACCAGGCCTTGCTCTATTAAAAAAACGTGCTCCACTCCGCATTCATTGATGTCAAAAAAGTTTTTAATTTTATATTTTTGCGCAAAATCTTTTAATACCTTTGCGTTGTTCGCTGCTTTTAAATCTTTCGCCGGAAGAAAATGGTCGCAAACAAACCCAATTTTACGCGTATCAAAAACAGAATCAAATCCTGCTTTTACAAATTCCTTGACTGCTAAAGGCGCGGTTATGTCATTGCCGAAGGCAAAATTGACTCTCGCGTAAACAAAATCTGTAAGTTCTTTTTTCCCTGAAGCTTTTAATAATATTTTTTCAATTAATGTTAAGCCCATAATGTTCAACAACTAATTTCTACAAATTTCGCGAAGCAAATTTCAATCAATTTCAATCGAAATTACCGGAAATTAAGAAATTGATAGAAATTTATTGTTTATTTCTATTCTCTACTTAAATTCTTTGACAAGAAGCGAAGCGTTATGGCCGCCAAAGCCAAGCGAATTAGATATGGCAACTTTTACATCACGTTTAACCGCTTTATTTGGCGTGTAATTTAAATCGCATGCCGGGTCAGGATTCTCGTAGTTTATAGTTGGCGGGATAATCTTATTTTTAACAACCAGGCAAGCCACGATAAACTCAACTGCACCTGCTGCCCCCAGCATATGCCCGGTCATTGATTTGGTTGAACTGATATTTATATCTTTCGCAAACTTGCCAAAAACCCGTTTTATGGAAAGAGTTTCAGTTGCATCGTTTAGCTGGGTGCTCGTGCCATGGGCATTTATATAGATATCACCGCTCGCAGAAACACCCGCCTCGCTCATAGCAAATTCCATGGCTTTAGCCGGGCCGACAGCTTCTGGGTCAGGCGCTGTGATATGATACGCATCACAAGTTGCGCCGTAACCGCCTACTTCTGCAAAGATAGGAG
>JAQTUC010000056.1 GCA_028710385.1 Candidatus Omnitrophota bacterium | reverse complement strand
TCTACCTTGGGTAATTTTAAATAGACGCTCTCATTTAAGATATCCGCGCAGACAACTTCGCCTTTAATACCAATTAAATTTTTGTAATTGCCGCTTGAAAAATCATCCAAGGCAATAACTTTTGCGCCGTTTGCTTCCAGAATTTTTACTACATTTGAGCCTATAAGCCCGGCTGCGCCGGTAACGAGAACTTTCATGGTATTCCTTTTTTTTGTAACACGTATCACGTCACACGTCCCACGTTTTCAAAGACGTGCTACGTGATATTTGTTACGTGTTACATATACTAAAGATTATGTAGCTTCTTATGCTGTTTTTCCAAATCCTCTATTCTCTGTTCAAGTCTGTGTAATACTTCGATAACGGGGTCAGGAAGCTTATTATGGTCAAGAGCCACTCCGCTTACATGTTTTGGTTCGCGCTCAATCATAACTCTTCCAGGAACCCCTACAACAGTTGCGCCTGAGGGAACATCGCTTATAACAACCGAACCTGCGCC
Organism: Candidatus Omnitrophota bacterium; assembly: GCA_028710385.1. Lineage (GTDB taxonomy): Bacteria > Omnitrophota > Gorgyraeia > Duberdicusellales > 4484-171 > JAJYOP01. The sequence goes on along the minus strand of JAQTUC010000056.1, from coordinate 9,191 downwards.
AACACGCGCACTATCGCCCAAATTTATAGGGCCTAAAAGTATGGCTCCGGAGCCTACAACAACCTTGTTACCAAGAGTTGGATGGCGTTTATGCTTTTCCAAAGATACTCCGCCAAGCACAACACCCTGATACATCAAAACATCATCGCCTATTTCAGAGGTTTCTCCGATAACAACGCCCATTCCGTGGTCTATAAAAAATCGCCTTCCTATTGTTGCTCCGGGATGTATTTCAATACCGGTAAGAAACCTTGCAAACTGCGAGATGATTCTGGCTTCTATTTTAAAACCTTTCATCCAGATTAAATGAGCGAAACGATACATCCAGATAGCGTGAAGCCCTGAATAGCACAAAATAACTTCCGTTTTGTTTCGTGCCGCAGGATCCTCACGAAATACCGTTTCAATGTCTTCTTTGAGGCGCTCAATTATGCTCATAAATAAAATAGCACCACGTAACAGGTATCAGGTAACACGTTTTTAAGACGTGATACTTGTTACGTGTTACGTGCGACAAAAACAAACCTACTGGTTTGTTTTTTATCCCCTGCAGGGTTTTGTACCCTTGTTTTTCTTGCGTCTACGGCGCCAGGATAGCTTTTTTCTTCTGCTACGTCTTGACATAATAGCATAGATAATAAGACATTTTGGGGAAAAAGTCAAGGCGGGGGTAGCTTTCAGATGTCAGGGGTCAGCTTTCAGCTCAAAAAAGAAGTATCACGTAACACGTAGCAGGTAACACGTCTTTTGGAACGAAATTTATAAAATCATGCCTATAGAACAAAGACAAAAAAGTAGATTACTGTTCTTTACTATTCTTTGCTACTAGAAATGCAAATACGTGGTCTACAAAAGACATAAGATTCACAGTTAGCTTCGATAGTTGATTAACGATTTCGTGAGATAATCCCTGTTGTGCGCGTTTCCAAAGTAATTTATCAATAAAAGTGTAATGCACATCGGCAATGGTTCTGCCTGGTTCACCCAATTCAACAGAAATTTTATCCAAAGTAATTATTTCGTCACATAATCCCGCGCAATATTTACCGTTAATATCCGGATAATGAAAAATCTCATCTCTCGGATTTTTTAAAGTCCTTTTCACAAAACTATCTTCTTCGTAACTACCTAAAAACTGCATTATTTCTGAATAATTATTTTGGGCTTCTTTAGGCAAGCCTTGAACAAAAGAATTTATATTATCGTTTCCTTTGGCTTGACCAATAACCTTTGCAATTTCTCTTAAAAATGCAAGAGCAAGCCTAAAGTAGTAAACTTTTTCATATTTATTTTGAGTGCTTACTATTTTTTTAGCACAGAAAGAAAGGTCATTCGAGACCATCGCTAATGCCATTATCCATCGAACAATAACGGCTTCTTCTTTGATAAAAAAATTATCTTGTTCAATCTTCATAATTTCTTATTATACTGAAATAATTCTTAAGTTTTAGAAAAGCTTTTGCGCGGTGGCTGAGTTTATTCTTAACATTTAGCGGAAGTTCAGCAACAGTTTTCCTATATTTGGGTAAATAAAAGATTGGATCGTAGCCGAAGCCATGGGTGCCTTTGGATTCATAACTTATATAGCCATTAAGCCTGCCGTCAATTTTCTTTATTAATTTACCGGCCTTTAAAAGCACTAAACAGCAGTGGAAGCTGGCTTTTCTTTTTTTCTGAGTAATACCTTGTAATTCTTTTAGAATTTTGAGGTTATTCTTTTCGTAGGTCCAGTTCTTCCCTGAATAACGCTTGGAATAAACGCCTGGAGCGCCATGAAGATATTCAACCTCCAAACCAGAATCCTCTCCTGCAACTAAATCATTCTTATACGCCAAAGATACAGGTTTGGTTTTTTTAACGGCGTTTTCAAAAAAAGTTTTGCCGTTTTCTTTGATATGGAATTTTTTATCCAGGCTGGCTTGAGAAATAATAGGAATTTTTATGCCTTTTAAGATGTGTTTTATCTCGCGTAATTTGCCTTCGTTTTCGGTTGCAATGATTAAACGCATTTATTTGCGGGATTATTTGTCCTTATCGTTTACGGTAAAAAGAAATCTTATAAACCTGATAGTGTCTACAAATGGGTGGATTTTGCTTTTTATGCGGCGGAAATATATGCTCTTTATCGGTATGCTTTTTATAGTAACCCCTTCTTTTGCCGCTTTAATAAGTATCTCTGACTCTACCTCAAATTTATTTGTGCGGAATTTTATTTTCTCAAGCACATCCCTGTTTATCAGGCGGAAACCGCATTGAGTATCGGGAATGCTTTGTGAAACCATTTTAGATATCAGCCAGGACATAATCTTGTTCGTAATTATACGCGTTTTAGGCATTACCCGCGGGTTATCCATACGGTTTCCTACGACAAAATTCTCCTTATTTTGCGCTTCTTTTATAAATTTATCTATATCTGACGGTGAATGCTGGCCGTCGCCGTCCATTGTTATTATGTAATCAAATTTTTCATTCTCTAAAAGATACGCCAGGGCGCGCCTAAGTGACATCCCCTTGCCGAGATTTTTTTCGTTCCTTATTACGATATCGGCTTTTTCTTTGGCCACGCTGTAGGTTTGGTCCTTTGAGCCGTCGTCAATGACTATAATACTTAAATTTTTTTCTTTTAAATTGCGTAATACCCCCTCAAGGGATTTTGCTTCGTTATACGCAGGAATTACAATCCAAATCTTCATTTTTACAATTTTAAACCGAATCAAGCGTTACAGCCAGTAAGGTGTAAATAAATACCACTGTTCCGGGTGCTTACCTATATATTTTTCAAGCACAGCGCTGTATTCTTTAACTACAGCTTCCTCTGTATTGAAAGTTTTTGTATCAATGGGCTTTTCAAATACCAGATGGTAAAAATATTTATTTTCTCTCACAAAAAACGCCGGCATAATCGCGGCCCCGGTTTTTAGGGCGAAAAACGCAGGGCCCCTTGGCAGCAGAGTTTTCCTTGAAAACATATCTACAGCTATACCGCTTCCTGAAAAAATCCTGTCTCCGAGGAAAGCAACCAATTCGCCTTTCTTAAGCAGCGAAAAACATTTTTTTATAGCAACACTTGCCGAAACAACATTAACGCCGGCAACGCTTCTCTGCTCGTTAAAAAAATTATTTATGCGTTTATTCTTATGGGAAAGAGCAACAGCATTTACTCTGTGCCCGGTTAAAGATGTAACCGCACCTGCAAGTTCGTAATTTCCCAAATGAGCCGTAACGGCAATTGCGCCTTTTTTTGCCAAAAGCGCTTCTTCAAGATTATTAATACCGCTTATTCTAACATATTTTTTTATGAAAGCTGTATTAAGTTTATCGTAGCGGAAAAAATCAACCAGATAATAAGCAAAGTTAACAAACACCTTTCTAGCGCAGATTTCTCTTTGTCTTCTGTTTTTTATTATAGGGGAAAGATTTCCAATAACCACATCCCTGTCTTTTTTGGACAGAAAAAACTGGCAGGTAGCAAGCAAACCCGCCAGGGAATAAGCAAGTTTCCTCGGGAAAAACAAAGCAAGAGCCCTTCCCGCAATATAAAAATAATACATTAATTGATTTTTCCTATTATAACTTCCGCAATTTTTAAAGAAGAATCAGGCAAAGATATGCGCTTTGCGTTTTCTTTAAAACGCGCTATTTTACTTTCGTCTTCAAGCAATTCCCTGGCTAATCTTCCTATTTCCTGCGGGTCATCAGCCCTAACCACCGCATCATTCTTTAGCAAATAATTAACGTTGTTTTCTTCCTGCCCGGGTATTGGGTTTGAAACAATTATCGCAAGGCCCTTGCTAAGAGCTTCAGATATAGTAATGCCGCCGCTTTTTGTGATAATGATATCCGCAAAATCCATTATCTTATTTACGAAATCTACGTAACCAAAATAAAATACCGGCTTTTTGAAGGAATGCTTATTGTTTTCAAACCATTTAAAAAGTTTTTCATTTTTACCGCACACAGTTATTATCTGAAAATTCGCGCTGGATTTATCCAGTTCCTGGGCAATCTTCTCTATCGGCCCTATGCCAAGGCCTCCGCCCATAATCAAAATTGCCTCTATTCCTTCAATAAATTTAAATTCCCCGGCAACATCTTCTTTTTTTGCGCGGTTTAAAAACTTAAACGAAATCGGTATGCCTAATATTTCTATTTTTTCCGGGGCAACGCCGTTATTTATCAAAACATCCCTTGCTTCGGAAGACGCAACAACATATTTATCCACAGCATTGTGTATCCAGAAACCATGCGGATGATAGTCGGTTACAACTGCGATCAGAGGTATCTTGTAATTAAACTTTTCCTTAAAATCAGCTATGAGCCCGCAGGGAAAAGCCTGTGTTGCCACAAAGCAATCCGGAGAGCTTTTCTTTACAAAACTGGAAAGCTTTCTAAAAGTATGTTCGCTCACCCATTTTCTTAAAGGGCTTAAATTTCTTATTACTTTTTTCCTGTCATATATCCTTCCCCAAATAGCAGGGAAATGTTTAATTACTGTTGTGTATAATGCGTCGGCGAACCTCTCTGTCCGCGGATAAAAATGGCCGAAACCGTTAACGGTTTGCACATTAAGGCCCGGGTTTTTATGCAGAAGCGCTTCCTTGATATTATTCGCAGCTTTATTGTGGCCGCCGAATTCTGAAATATAAAATATAACTATATTTTTCATTTCAAAACGTGCTTTCTTTGGCAAACAGCAGATGGCGGCTTATCTGCTTATTCAATTCAGGGAGCTTGCCTTTGGAATGATAAATTTTCAGAAATGCATCTACCACATGCGGGGCAAATTGCTGGCCCTTTACTTTTCTTATTTCTTCAATAGCCTTACCCTGGGACATTCCGCGCCGGTATGGCCTGTCTGTTATCATTGCATCAAACGTATCAGCAAGAGCGATTATTGAGGCAATCAGCGGTATTTTACGGCCCTTAAGATGATACGGGTAGCCGCTTCCGTCATACTTTTCATGGTGGTATTTAACGCCCTCAAGTGCCTGCCTGAATTCTTCTATGTGATTTAAAATATTCGCGCCTATTAAGGGGTGGCTCTGGATGACTTTCCTCTCCTCGTCATTTAAAGCTACTTCCTTATTAAGGATACTCTCCGGAATGCCGATTTTGCCGATATCATGGAATAATGCGGCAATTTTTAAATTTTCAAGGAATTTTTCCCATCCTTCTATTTTTTCGCGTTTGCGCAGGGCGTAAGCTATGGCAAGGCAGTAGTTAGCAACGCGCTCCGTGTGGCCTATTGTATATTTGTCTTTGGCTTCTATGCTTGAGGCAAGCGCTGCAACCGTTTGAAAAAGCAGGCGCTTATTTATGTCAATCTGGCGGTTTAAGTCCTCAATCAGCCACGCATTTTTAAGCGCCATCACAACGTCAGACGCCAGTACAGACAGAAATCTTAATTCTTCTTCACTGAATTTTTTCCTGTTCCTCTTCTCGCCCAGAAATAAAATTCCAACCAGATCCTTACGGAAAAACCCCGGTATGCACGCCTTTGCTTCATACAAAGAAAGCTCCAGTTTTAAAGCTTCAAGAAAATTTTCTATTTTTGCGTCCTTCTTGGTTTTGCAATATTTAATGCGGCTCAATACCCTTGACCACAGAATGTGCTCCTTGGGAAGATTTATGCTTTTATCCGTAAAATATCTTGCAAGCGGGCTCCCCCTCCTGATTTTGGCAAATCCGGCAGGAACCTTAAGCCCGTAGTGCCCGCGGGACACCTTTACAACGTATTCATCTTTTGCTTTGTCGTAAATGAATATTCCGGCGTGCTTGACTTTGAGGCTCGTTATTATTGTCCTTAGAATAAGTTTTACGAGGGTATCGGCTTTATGTATTAGTATGGTTTGGCGTGCCGCGATTTGAAGTTTCTTGTGGTATTCTGGTTTCATCGGGCTTATTTGAAAAAACTATAAAATACAGTTGTTTATCTTATTGCTCAGCTCGCTTAAATCCAGCGGCTTAGTAATATAATCAAGTGCGCCGTATTTTTTGGCTTTCGCCTGCAGCTCTTTATCGTCTTTACCTGTAATCATAATAACCTTAACGCTATCGTCTATCTTTTTTATCTCTTTTAAAAGCGTGATGCCGTCTTTATCCGGCATTTGTATATCAAGAAATACTGAATCAGGATGCTCCTCGTTGAATTTTTTAAGCGCATCCTGCCCATTGCTTGCTTTAATTGCCACAACACCAAGGCGCTGCAGAAAACGGGCAAGAAAATCAACGATTTCCACCTCGTCATCAACAATAAGTATTTTTTTCTTTTCTGCTCCCATAAACTGGCATTAGCCCAAAGACAACAATATATTAAATACTATCATATTTATTAATGTGGGTAAATGTTTTTTATGCGGTGTTCGCTTAAGATAAATAAACCACGCGTTAAATAAAAGGCAGATATTGCTTGCCGTCAGAGGCAGGATTTAAAAATTGTTTTATCGTTATGTCACGGTTGTTTGAAAGATTTATGAGATTATTCCCCCCTTCCTGCGAAATAATTTCAACTATCGGATTGGAAATATCGTCGGCATTCTGTTCTCTTACCACGGCAACATTTCCGTCGCTCAATAGCACAAGAGTGCCGTAAGGCCACAGTCCTATTATTTTAAAGAAACTTTCCAGAAGCTCCGGGTGGAATAATCTGCCTTTTTCCTTCATCATTATGTCATATATTAATGCCGGGGAATATTCCCTTTTGTAGCTTCTGCGCTGGGTAAGAGCGTCATAAACATCACAGATAGAAACGATTAATGAAGCCATATGCGGTTTCTGAGGAAAGGTGAGTTTTTTTGGATAACCCTTTGCGTCGTAACCTAAATGATGCTCAAAGGCAACCAGAGGCACAATCGGGCCAAGAGTCTGTGAATATTTAAGAAGTATCTGGGCGCCCTGCGCAGAATGGCTTCTCACTATATCAAATTCCTCTTCGGATAATTTATCCGGCTTTTGAATAATTTTACGGGAAATAAAAATCTTGCCTACGTCATGGAAAATAGCTGCTGTCGCTATATCCAGAAAATCGTCCTTGGAAAAACCAAGCCTCCAGGAAAAATACATGGAAAGTATTGAAACATTGAGAAGATGCCAAAAGGTTGTTGAATCGTAACGCTTAACCGTGGCCAGCCTTAGGAATTCGTTATGTTTTTTCATTAAGTTTTCCATAACCCCTATGACATTGAAACGAAAATCCACGCCGTCAACGCTTCGGTTGCCAAGGATGTCCTCAACTGACGCTTCTATGGTTTTCACTGATTCTTCATAGTAGCCCTCGCTGCCAACCGCTTTTTTCTCTCCGACGGCTGCCTGCTCTTCGCCTTCTGAAGATTTTATTTTTCCTACAGTAATGTTTCTTACCCCGATAGTAGTAAGATACTTTTGCGGATCCTGCGCCTGTTCTGTTTCCTGAGCCGCAAGATATTCAATAAATTTGGAAAGATCATCCTTGCTTACCCCTTTGGTAAAATTAATCCTCTCAATGCCTTTTTTCTTTAAAAGCGCTATTGCTGCTTTTATTTTCTGGCTCAACTCAAAAAATATTTCCTTCTCGTAGGCTACTTCCTCGCCTACGATTCCTATTGTAAATTCCTGCTTTTCACGTAATACCTCCTGCAAGCCCTCATAGGCTGCATCAAGGCTTTCAGCAAACTTGGGGTGGCTGGAAGTATAGATTTTTGCTATTTGAAGGCAGGTTATTAATCTCTTTATAAATTGTTCAATCTTTTCCATCATGTTAATCTGTCCAGCGCTTTTTTGGCTGCGTCCTTAAGGCTTTTTTTCCAAAATACTTTAAGCTTTGCAAGTTTTTCCAACAAAGGCCTTGCCTCGGCTAGCCTGAATTCTCCCACCATATTTATATTCTCATTAAGTAATTTATTTTTTACTCCGAAACTATTGGGAATGGATAAAAGCGCATTAGCTGCTTTATCCCGCAATGCTTTGTTTTTAAGCACAACCCCCATTGCCTGGCGCTTAACCGAAAGTGCCTCACCCAAAAGAATAGCTATAATAAAGTTTTCATTAACGCTGGAAAAGCCCTGCATTATATTTAGTATTTCCATTTTAAGGAAACTGCTTGTTGTATAAAAAATGTTTTCAAGTATGTCACACGCCACTTTTGTATTTTTATCTTTCAGGTTTTCTATGATTTTTCTTATAAAATTAATATCCGAGCTGTTTAACCTTATCTCCCGGTAAAATTCGCCTGTGTCGCGCGGGAAAAAATGGAAATATAAACCTAAAATATTGTAGCTTACTTCTTTTTCAATGAATATCTTGTTTAAATAAAAATTTTTATCAAAGGCGGAAGCGGAAATAAACCCTATAACGCTGTCAAAATCTACCTTCTGCAGCAGCAATGCTTCTTCAAGCTTTTTATCCGCTTTTGCTTTTATTTCTTCAAGAACATTCCTCGCGCCGTTTCCTCGGCTGATTTTTTTCTCAAGCAGCTTGAAAAAACTGTAAACAAATTCCCTGTCTGTTTCGCCCAGCACTTTCTCCAATTCCGGATAAATACTTTCGGAAATCTGCAGCAACCCGGAAGTTATCTTTTCCTCGGCAAACAGGTTAAGCAGCATAGTCCGGTAATTGTTTTTCATCTGCTCTGCATCAAAAGAAAGGCTTCCGGCAAGCCCCATATCGGAAAGCAGGGCTCCGAGCGCATAATGATAAATCATTTTAACCGAAGATTCTTCCAGTGAATCAAGCAGCTCTTTGGTTTTTTTGATTGTTACGGTGTTATATTTAGAGCCCTGCTTAATCCGCTGGCTTATAGCCGAAGCCACAGATTCGTTCTGCGACCTGTCCAAGAGCGATGAAAACAGCTCAATGCTTCTCACGTTAAACGCATCCTGGGAAGCTACCTCCTCGCACAATATTTCCGTGATTTCCTGCGCGGTCAGGCTGTCAGTAAGGAATGCGAGTTGTTTTATCTTATCTTTTCCGCTGTATGTTTTGCTGTTTGAAATTGCCCTTATAAGGACTTTTGCGCATTTATCAAAATTTTGCTTTTCCTGCGTTTTCAAAAAGCTTAGAAACTTTGAAATTGAAGTCCTCAGGTTTTCGTTTTCGGAAAAATCTGCTATTGTAATTTTTTCTAACGCCACATCAAAGTTTTCTACAATCTCTTTTATCTGCGCCTCATTTTTGTCTTTAACCGCTCTGGTTAGCAAATAAGCCCATATGTCTTT
>JAQTUC010000177.1 GCA_028710385.1 Candidatus Omnitrophota bacterium | reverse complement strand
CTAGCAGCCTGTCCCATAGCATAGGGCTTATTCCTGTGCCTGGCCTTTTTACAGCGAGATTTTTTTCGCTTAATTTTTCTCCCTTTTGAATACCTTTATCCGCGACTATGCTTTTTCTCGCGGCAGGAATATTTCTGCGCTCAGACGGAGAAGCTTTTTTTATGTTGCTCCCCAGAGCTTTCTCTACGTTTCTCACGGCATTAATCATATTTTTTAATTCCGGAACTGTTAATGAAGCTTTATGGTCCGGCCCGGCCATATTTTTATCAAGCGTAAAATGCTTTTCCAAAACCGTTGCGCCAAGCGCTGCGGCAGCTATTGAAACCTCCGTGCCTAAAGTGTGGTCGGAATATCCAACGTTTACTTTAAACGCATCTTTTATGGTGTTCATGGCGTTTAAATTTACGTCTTTTAAAGGCGCGGGGTATTCTGTATTGCAATGCAGAATTGTGATGTTTTTCTTGCGCGTTCCCGACCTAACCAGAACGCTTAAGGCCTGTTTTATTTCCTTTAAATCGGACATGCCTGTTGAGAGGATAACTTTCTTTTTCAGTTTACCGATTTTTCTAAGGTAAGGTAAATTCGTAATCTCTCCTGATGGCACCTTGAATATTTTTAAACCAAGATTATTAAGCAGATCTATGCTTTCATTATCAAAGGGAGAGGATAAAAACATAATATTCTTTTTTTTGCAATAGCTAAAAAGGGTTTTGCAGCCGGCTGCGCTTAACTCCAATTTTTTAAGCATATCAAACTGGTTTTCTTTTTTGCCTGTTGTTTTCCTTTGATAATTTGCTTTGGCCGCAAACCTAACGGCTAAATTTTCTGCCTTAAAAGACTGGAACTTTATTGCGTCCGCGCCGGAAGCTTTCGCGGCGTCAACCATTCTCTTTGCCAGCTTAAGACTGCCATTGTGGTTTACTCCAGCCTCGGCAATTATAAAAATCTTATTCCGGTTTGTTTTCATATTCAAATTTACGGTCTGTTTTAGCCCAGGTTTCTCCATCAGCCAAATTAGAGGTTAACAAAGCTCCTGCCTTAACAAGGCATTGCTTGCCTATTTTTAGATATTGAATTATGTTGGCTCCGGTGCCGATATGAGTTTCGCTGCCTACTTTTATTCCTCCGCTTAAAGTTGCGCCAGGGGCAACGTGCACAAAGTCCCCTATTTCGCAATCGTGGTCAATAGAAGCTGAAGTATTAATAATTGCGTTACGGCCTATTTTAGAGCCCGGGTTAATTACTGCGCCTGCGGCCACAAATGCTCCTTCGCCTATTTCACTGTCTTTGGCAATTATCGCCCCGGGATGAATAATAACGGCTAACTTAAAACCGATTTTTTTTAATTCTTTATCAATAGCTTTTCTTACGCTGCAATCTTTAACGGAACCAACGCTTATGAATGCGTACTTTATGCCTTTTCTAAAAATATCCGGCAGGATTTCGTCTTTGCCTAAAACCGGCGCGCCTAAAATTTTTGTTTTAGCCGGAAGCTTTGCGTCAGTTATTCCATAGATATCAAATTCTTTGCCGAGTTTAATTGCATCAACAATTACTTTGCAGTGCCCGCCGGCTCCTATTAAAATAATCCGTTTTTTTGTCTTCATAAAACCTCTTTTATGGCTTTACATACCTTAAGGGCGTCTTCCCTGCTGTTTAAAACCGACGAAGGCAGGCATAAACCATTATTGTATATGCGGTATGCGTTTTTATAGCTTTTGCGGTTATTGTTTTTATAATGCGGGAATTCCGTAAGAGGCATAAAAACCCTTCTTACGGGTATTCCTTTAGCGCGCAATTTTTTCTGCAACGTTTCTACGTTTATATTATTTTCAAATCTTAAGGTAGTGAGCCAGAAAGAGCTTTTTGCTTTTAAATACTGCACCTGGAACTTAAAACCGGGGATGCTTCCGAGATTTTCCTTGTAGGTTTCGTTTAAATCCTTTTTCTTATTAAGGAAGGCTTCTAATTTTTCAAACTGCGCAAGCCCCAACGCGGCCTCAATATTAGTCATACGGTAATTAAACCCTAATTCGGGATGATAATAGCCTTTTGATTCGTCCCGCGCCTGGTTAATCAGAAACTTTATGTGTTCTATGCGTTTCTTGTTATTGCTTACAACCATTCCTCCGCCGCCGGTAGTAATTGTTTTGTTTCCGTTAAAACTGAAACAGCCCAAATCTCCGAAAGTGCCTGTGTGTTTTTTGTTATACACAGCTCCGAGGCTCTCAGTTGCATCTTCAATAACATGGAGCTTATGCTTCCTGGCAATTGCCATAATTTTATCCATTTCGCAGGGGTTGCCGTAAAGATGCACCGGTATGATTGCTTTTGTTTTTTTGGTTATCCGTTTTTCCAATTCTTCGGGAGAAATATTCCAGGTATCTATATCCACGTCGGCAAAAACAGGTTTTGCCTGGGTGTAAATAACCGGATTAACGGTTGCGATAAAAGTCAAAGCCGGAACAATTACTTCATCGCCGCTGCCTATGCCGAGCTCATATAAAGAAATATG
>JAQTUC010000001.1:17907-43026 GCA_028710385.1 Candidatus Omnitrophota bacterium | reverse complement strand
CCAGTAATTTGCATTTTTATACGAGCCAAATTGCTCTCCCTGCTTAAACTCATAGCCGACAACAAAGCCGTGCGGCAAAACTATATCTATGTTGCCGAAACCGGTTAACTTTCTATCGTCATGGAACCCTAAAACACCTGTAACGTATTCCTGCGAGGAAAGCACTCCTCCTGAAAGAATCACAGGTAACGGCGTTTGAGTGATAGTCTTTGTTGCAACCGCATACCAGTCAACTCCGGTAGTGCGTAGCGGCAGCCCCAGCTGATGCAAACTGTTTGGACTTGTTGTCTTATAAACTGTTCCGATTGCAAAAGCCGGCACAAACTGCGTGCCAAAAGAATTTTCATCCAGAAGCAGTAACTTTGCTCCTATGTTATTCTTATGAAACGTCGGGTGGTCTTCCCAGTTAATTGTTTCATAGCCATAGGAAAGCTCAAGCCTTTTAAACAAAGTATCAGCAACGCCAAAAGCAGTCCAGTCAATTTTTGAGTCCGGAAGATTAACATACCACGCTCCGAACCTGGGCTTGCCTATAATGTCCACACCCCTAATTGTCAAATGACTACCTTCCTCAGCTGAGTCAGCAACATAAGCCAGCGGATTGAATGCCACACCGCCTTTACCTTCCAGATCGTTAAATGGTGGCCCTGCATGAGAAAGAACTGGTATATTTACAATAGTGCCTGCAGCCAATAATGCAATTAAAAGCTTTTTCATTGGATAACCTCCGAAATTTAAGCGAGGTTATCCAGTTAACTGGTTGCACCTGCCTTATCTTTATTTTATAAAAGCGTCCGGTTGTTCCGGTTTAAAAGAGCATTTATTCTTCTATATGCCACCTCCTTCAATTAACCACACATCATCAAAACGGTTTTTTTGAGCAATTTCAACCTGAACAATTTTCGCATTATGCACCGTTATGGTCACAGTGCCGTATTTTACACTATGCACTGCCTCGCTTATGTCTTTTATAATAGCATCATTAATTATATTTTTCTCTGTCTTATCCATTATTCGCTCCAATTGATCAATCATTTTTTATTTTAAATAGAATACGAAAAAGCTTCCTGGCGTTTTTTTATCTGTCTTGCTAAATCTTCAAAGGTAACGTTATCAATTATCCCGCTTATTGCTTTTGACACATCCTGCCATATGCCGCGGAACGCACATTTATAAATGTCGCGACAACCGGAATATTTTTTTTCAACACAGGTAATCGGCTCAATCGGCCCGTCAACAAATCTAACCACATCCCCTACTTTTATCTCAGCTGGATGCTTCGCCAATAAATAGCCGCCGATTTTACCGCGTTTGCTCTCAACAAAGCCTCCTCTTTTAAGCTCCAGAAGCACCTGCTCAAGAAATTTAAGCGGTATATCTGCTTCGCTTGCCAGCTCGTGGATAGTAACCACTCCTGTACCGTATCTTACAGATAAAGCCAAAACCGCCTTTAACGCATAATCTCCTTTGTATGTTATTTTCATATTTTTCTCCTTAATCCCTTGTTTATTTATACTAACTCTATAAACTTAGTAGAGTATACAATATAATTTAAGCAAAGTCAAGGCGATTTTAAAAAATTTTTAAAGGAGATAAGGAGCGTAAAAAGTTAATCCTGGTATGGGCTATTTACCGTAAGGAGAAATTGAGCGCAGAAGTTTTATGATAGACGGCAAATGTTCAAGCGTATAATCAATATCCTCTTCTCTGTTATAACGGGAAAGGCTGAATCTTATAGAGCCCTGTATAAAGGTAAAAGGAATACCCATTGCCCTTAAAACGTGAGACGGCATAAGAGAGCCTGACGTGCAGGCTGAGCCGCTTGATGCGGCAATTCCTTTTTCATCAAGTTTAAGCAGAATTGATTCGCCCTCTATAAATTCAAAACCGATGTTGGTAGTATTTGGCAGGCGCTTTTCCTTGTCTCCGTTTACACGCACATTTGAAATTTTTTCTAAAATTCCGTTTTCAAGCTTATCTCGCAAATTTTTAACCCGCGCGTTTTCTTCTATTATATTTTTCCTTGCAAGCTCGCAGGCAGTGCCAAGGCCCACAATTGAGGCAACATTTTCTGTTCCACCGCGCCTACCCTGTTCCTGGTGTCCGCCTATTAAGAATGGGGAAAACCTTGTTCCTTTTCTTACATATAAAGCTGCCACACCTTTTGGCGCGTGAAGTTTATGCCCAGATAAAGATAAAAGATCCACAGGAATTTTTTTCATATCCAGATTAATTTTTCCTACAGACTGGACTGCATCAGTGTGATATACCACCCCGCGTAATCTCGCTATCTCCGCTATTTCTTCAATAGGGAAAAGCACTCCTGTTTCGTTGTTGGCATGCATTATGGAAATCAGCGCAGTATCATAATCAATTGCGCTTTTAAGCTCGTTTAAGTCAAGCAACCCGTCACTGTTAACATCAAGATAAGTAATCCTGTATCCCTGCGTTTCCAGATATTTGCAAAGGCTTAATACTGCCGGATGCTCTACTTTTGTAGTTATTACGTGTTTCTTATCCGGATAAGACCTTAAAGTTCCTATTATCGCGGTATTATCGCTTTCTGTGCCGCAGCTTGTAAAGATTATTTCATTTATATCGTTTGCGCCAAGCAGGCTTGCAACAGAGGCTCTTGCGCTGTCTATATTTTTCCTGATTTTGCCTCCGAAAGTATGCATGCTTGAAGGGTTTCCATATTCTTCGGTAAGATATGGCTTCATTGCTTCAAAAACTTCCGGAGCAACAGCGCTTGTTGCGTTATTATCCAAATAAACTACTCTCATCCTTTAACCTCTTCTACTTCTATTTCGCTGTCAATAAACTCCCTGAGTTTTGCTTCAACCAGCTCTTTTAACGTAACTCCCGCTGATGGACACCCAAGGCATACGCCTAAGAATTTTACATAAACCTTATTCCTGTCCACATCAACAAGCTCAACGTCTCCGCCGTCAGCTTTAAGCTGAGGCCTGATTTCCCTTTCCATCGTTTCCTTAATAAGAGAAATTCTTTCAAGATTTGTCAGCTTTTTTTTGCGCGGTTCTTCTTTATGCGCTATTACTTTTGTTTCTTCTTTTTCCCAGAATTCGTTAAGAAGCTTCTGAATTTCCGGCTTACACTTTCCGCATCCTCCGCCTGCTTTTGTATAATGAGTCACCTCATCAACTGTTTTTAGATTATTTTCTTTTATCGCGCGGATTATTTTCTGATCAGTTACGCTAAAACACTTGCAGATGATTTTTTCTTCGCCCACCATTTCCTTTTTTATGGGTGCCCCTCTATAATTTGCAATTGCAGCTTCCAATGCCTCCATTCCCATAACTGAACAGTGCATTTTTTCTTCAGGCAACCCGCCTAAATAATCAGCTATATCCTGGTTGGTAACTTTTGAGGCGTCAGCAAGGGTCATACCCTTGATAATTTCGGTTAATGCCGAAGATGAAGCGATTGCGCTTGCGCAGCCAAAAGTTTTAAACTTTGCATCAATAATTTTTTCGGTTTTTTTATCAATGCGCAGCGTAAGCTTAAGGGCGTCTCCGCATATAATTGAGCCAACCTCCCCTACTGCGTCTGGATTTTCAATTTCTCCGACATTGCGGGGGTTTTTGAAGAATTCTTTTACTTTATCCGTATAATCCCACATTGTTCGCTCCTTATTGCACCGGTAACTTATGTATCACGTCACACGTAACACGTATCACGTTTTTTAAGGCGTGTTACCTGATACCTATTCTATCGCTCTAATTACTAATTTTATTATATTATCCCTGTTTTGTCCAAACTAATCAAGCTCAATGGTTGTATGCTCTATATCAAATTTTTCGTTAACAATTTGTTTTATCCGGCTTAGTATTTTTTTAACATCCACACATTTCTCATCGCCTTTTATCTTAACATGCGCGGTCATTGAATACATTTTTGAGGTTATCTCCCAGACATGCAAATCGCTTATTTCTTCAATCTCATTAATCTCCTCAAGCAATACCTTACGTATCTGGTCAGTATCCATTCCTTTAGGCGCTGCCTCAAGCAAAATATTTGCCGAATCCCTGAACAACCCCCAACCCCAGGCCGCGATAAAGAAAGTTATGACTATACTTATGACAGGGTCTATTATGTTCCACTTTGTAAAATAAATTATTATTGCGCCTATTACTATTGCAACTGAAGAAAGCGTATCGGCAAGCATATGCACAAACGCGCTTTTAATATTTAAACTTTCTTTGGTGGCTCCGTGAAGTATCCAGGCGGTTACAAGATTTACAACCAACCCGATAAAAGCAATAATAAACATCTCCATGCCTATTACCTGCTTTGGATGGATTATCCTCTGCACGCCTTCAATGAAAATCCATATAGTTACCGCAAAAATAAACAAACTGTTTAAATGCGCTGCCAGAATTTCAATGCGGTAGAAACCGAATGTCCTGTGATGGCAAACAGGCCTGTTGGCGCAGGCAATCGCCGCGGTGCTTACGCTAAGTGCAAAAAGATGCGTAAACATATGCCCGGCGTCGCTTATTAAAGCCAAGCTGTTCGTAAGAAAGCCGCCCACAATCTCAACAAGCATGGTTATCAGAGTAATGGCTATTGAGATTTTAAGCTTTTTCTTCTCAACAGACTTATACTCAAAAAGTTCATCCGCTACTGATTCTGTTTGTTTTGGCCTGTGGAAATGTTTCATTTTTTTTAGCGTAAAGCGCAGAGCGTTTAGCGTATAGTAAATTTATGCCTATTTACTCTATACGCTATCCGCTAAACGCTAAAATATTTCAATTCCTGCCTTCTTAAGTAACTTCGCAAGTTTCGCAAGCGGCAATCCTACTACATTATAGAAGCAACCCTCAATGCGGTCAATAAATATGCCTCCTAAGCCCTGGATATCAAAAGAGCCTGCCTTATCCAGAGGAGAAACTTTTTTAAAATAGTTTTTTATCTGCTCGTCGCTTAAAGGAAGCATATAAATTTTTGTTTTTTCATAATCGGTGAATGTCTTGTTTTTATCTATGTCAGTTACCGCGAGCCCGGTATAAACCCATTGCGGTTTTTTGGAGATAGTTTTGAGTGTTTTAAATGCTTCGTTGAGGTTTTTCGGCTTACCTATTATCTTATTATTTGCCAAGACAACAGTATCAGCTGCTATAACAACTCCAGTGTCAAATTTTTTCGCTACTTCTTTGCCCTTAGCCAGAGCGTTGGAAATTACAAGCTTGCTACAGCCTTTGCTTAAGCTATGCGTTTCTTTGGCGCTTGAAACGCAAACGCTGAATTTAAGGCCTATGCTCTTAAGCAAATCCTGCCTTGCTTTTGATTTTGACGCTAATATTATTTTACGTGTTTGCTGCATGTTTTGCGCTTATAAACCCTGACGCGGAGGCAAAGGCTAAATTGTATCCTCCGCGGACGCCTGTCACGTCTAAAATCTCACCTGCCACATACAAACCTTTTACCAGTTTTGATTCAAGGGTTTTTTCATTTATCTCATTGGTATTTATCCCGCCTGCTGTAAATTCTGCTTCGTTCCATCCGCGGGTACCCTGCACATCAAAAAATTTATGCTTAAGCATGTAAGATAAAGCTTTAACATTTTTTTCAAAGATATAATCTTTTAACACCGTTGTAAATTTATTCGGCAGTATTCCGGCTATTAAATCTTCTCCTTCAAAACCTTTTTTAATTCTTTCAGCTAATTCCAGCTTAAGCGCTTCTTCCTCCATAAAAGGAACAGCGTCTAATTCTATTTTCACTTTTTTATTATGCCTGTTTATGGCAATAGAAGCCTGTTCGCTCACGTCCAATATCGCGGTTCCGGACAAGCCGTATTTAGTAAAAAGCACTTCGCCGGCAGCTTCAGAAACAGGTTTACCTTCAATTACGCATTTTACCTTTGCAAATATTTTCTGCCCCTGCAGAAAATGACAAAACTGGTCTTTGGCCGTCAAAGGCACTGCTGCCGGAACCGGCGTAATTACGCCATGCCCGAATTTTTCCGCAATACCATAAAGGCTTGTGCTTGAGCCAAGCGCAGGATAAGCTTTTCCTCCTGCCGCAAATATTACTTTTTTTGCGCTGATTTTTTGTAAATCTTTTGATTTAATCAGGAAAATATCCTCATCTTTCGCCATATCACTCACTTCAAAATTCAATTCTGTTTTAACGGCTGATTTTCTAAGCCGGATTTCCAATACCTTTAAAACCGAGGCTGACTGGTTGGTTATGGGGAAAAAACGGCGGTCTTCTGAGTAATATTTAAGCCCGAGCTCGTCAAAAAATCCAAGTATTTCCTTTTTCCCGAATTGGCCAAAAACAGATTTTACAAGTTTTTGCGCTGACAAATTATAGAAACTTTCATTGAGATTTTCATTAAGAAAATTGCACCTGCCTGCACCGCAGACAGAAATTTTCCTGCCTATGGAATTTTGCTTTTCCAGAAGAATTACGTTTTTCTTAAGCGAGGCCGCATTAATTGAAGCTGTTATGCCGGCTGGACCTGCTCCGATTATGGCTATATCGTAGATATTCATTTATACAATTGTGAATTTTTACGGCGGCTTGAAATGAGCTGTTTATTTCTGGTGTGAAACATGGCTTTTGCTTCTTTTTTTACGCCACTTTAGTATTTCTCCTCCTATATCTATTGCCGCTAAAGCAATAAACAAAGCGATAAGAAGCCATTTTTTTGCATCCATGCTTTCGTGGTCTATCAAAAAGTATCCTTTAATTCTAAAAATTATCGCAATATTAATTACCCATATAAAAAGTTTATATTCCTTATTTTCAATTATACGCCTCACGCTAAAGGGCCACTTTTCTCCTTTTTTATACCTGAAAAAACTAGGCACTATCATCGGCACGTTTTCCTTGTAATTGAGGAAAAGCTTTCCGTATTTTTCGCCCAGCGCGCGCTCTTCATTCCTGATTGTGCGGTAATACACCGCTGCCATAATTACCACAAAGATAAACCCGGCGTAAGAAGTGTTAAGCAGTATCATAAAACCTATCGTAATTAACATTGTGCCAAGGTATAGGGGGTTACGCACAACCGAATAAGGTCCGGAAGTTGTAAGTTTGTGGGTTTTTATAGCATAGCCGTTTGCCCAGAGCCTTATAAGTAAACCCAACATCACAAACCAGATGCCGAAGTTAAACGACTCATTTGTGGGGCTGCAGAAAAACAACACAAACAAGCCAAACGGGTAGGTAATAAAAAATCTCAGCTTAAACCAGCGTTTCAATCTGTTTTTAACATTCATACGTGGTACCCTTAACAGGAAAAACGTTAAAAGAAATTTATATTCATTCCAGGATGCACGTCCGTAATATTTATGCCCTTAAGAACAATGCTTATTTTATCCTTTGCATGCGCACTTTTTATGGGCACACCCTTAATATCCAGGCGTACTAGCGTAACAAGTTTACCTAAAGGAGTTTTTCCCTGCGCACCTTCCTCAACAGAGCCTTCCGTAACTTCGCCTGACACAAGCACGCCTAAACTTGGCAGGCTAAAACAGCTTTTAATGACAAACTCCGCGTGCATACCGCTCCTGGCTGGCTAATTTACTTTTTCGCCCGTATTAATTTTATGCAATCAAAATAATAAACGCCTTTTCCCGGAAGGCGCGGCTCAAACTGAAAACTCATAACGGGAAAATCCATAACTTCATTTTTTACAGCTTTCTCCGGCTGCCAGTCTTTACGCACAAAGAAATCTTTTAACGGGCAGACTATTTCTTTCCAGCCGGTAAAATCATCGTCAATTATATAACGCCAGATTTCTCCGTCTTTGTCTTTTAAATCAAAAGCGACAACCCCGCCGCTGTTTGTGCCGTACATTTGTAAACTTACAGCATTGTAAGCACGCCATTTTACATCCTGCGGCAGGACTTCCCATTTTGCAGCGCCCTTAACGTCAAGATTATAGCCGCGCGCAATCCACATATAGCCGGAAGGTTTAAGTTCATACTCAATTTTTAAAGATTGGTTACCGCACATTTTAATATTGGTATCAGCTTCTACTTTTAAAGATGAACCGTCAGAGGCGCCGTAATCAACTGTTTCTTTTGTAAGCGGGTCTTCAAAGCTGTCAATTGTAACCTCGCTGGGAGCATTTGAGCAGCCGGAACCAAAAACAAGAACCGCAAAAACAATCGCGCAAGCATTACCTACTCTCATTGCCATACCTCCAAATCCTTTAATCCGTTAATCCTTTAATCTATCAACTATCGCAAACCAGCCGGAATATATCCTTCCAAGTCAAGCGTTATGTATTTATATCCGGATTTTTTCAGTTTTTTTATAAGGTTATTTATACCAGAATTAAGAAGCTTAGTCCATTGTTTATTTTCAATTTCTATGCGCAGAATATCATTATGATCGCGGCAGCGAATCAGATTTCCATCTCCCAGATATGACTTTAAAATAGCTTCGGCTTTTTCTATTCTTGCCAGTTTCCCCGGGATAATTTTTTCATTGAAAGGTATGCGCGAAGCAAGGCAGGCATTCGGCGCTTTTATAGGAATATTTAATTTTTTCGCCAGCATTTTTATTTCTGCCTTTGTAATGCCGCGCTCAAGAAAAGGGCTTATTACATTGAATTCCTTATTTGCCTTAAATCCCGGGCGCACGTCAAAACCATCGGAGCCGTTTGTGCCGTCAAGAATATTTTTTATTCTATATTTATCCGCAATTTTTCTTAACCTGGTAAATAATTCGCGCTTACACCAATAACACCTGTTTAAGGGGTTATTTGTAAAATTTTTATTTTTTGACTCTGAGGTTTTTATAATTACGTGCCTTACCCCTATCAACTTTGCGGTTTTTTTTGCTTCTTTAAGGTCATTTAAGGCGTAGGTAGCGGACTTAGCAGTTACGGCAACCGCTTTTTTGCCTAAACAATCAAAGGCAATTTTCGCAAGAACAGAACTGTCGGTGCCTCCGGAAAAAGCAACTACGGCAGATTTTAAAGCGGCTATTTTTTTCTGTAAGGCAGTATATTTTTTATTCAGCGCCATCTTTTTCTATAACACCAGCGGCTAAAACCGCGTCCTTATGGTAAAAAACGGCAATTTGCCCCGGAGTTACTGCTTCAGCCGCGGTTTTAAGGTTAACCTTGATTTTTTCGCCTTCAAAATCCAGGCTGCAATCATGGAATTTTGAATTGTAGCGTATTTTCACCTTGATATCTTCCGGATTTCTCCCTTTAAAATAATTTTCTCTGTCTATAAACCAGTTTGCATTCGCTACGCTGAAATTTTCTTTAGCCAGATATTTTTTCTCGCCTACAATAACGGATTTATCGCTCTCACTAACCCTTAAAACATATAAAGGCTCCTGCCAGCTTACCCGTAATCCCGCGCGCTGGCCGTAAGTAAAATAATATATGCCTTTGTGCCTGCCTAAAACTTTACCGCTTACATGAAGGATGTCTCCGTAATAATCCTGGTGGTTCTTAATCACTTTATCAATAAACATATGATATTGCTTTTCCTTCACAAAGCAGATATCCTGGCTTTCTTTTCTTTCCTGAAACATCAGTTTTTCTTTTTTGGCGATTTTTTTTACTTTTTCCTTTGTGTAGTTGCCCAAAGGAAAAATAAGGCTGGAAAGCGCCTGCGGTTTTATAAGGCCCAAGAAATATTCCTGCGACTTAAAAGCGTCTTTGGCTGTCTTTAGGAGAAGATAATCTTTCCTCTTTATTATATTTACATAATGGCCGGTTGAAAGAAAGTCAAAACCCATTGCTTTTACTTTTTCAAAAAGATACCCGAATTTAACCAGGCGGTTACAGAAAGAACAGGGATTAGGGGTTAACCCTGACAAATAGCTTGTCACGAAATAATTAACAATTTCTTTTTTGAAAAAATCAGTAGTATCCAGCGTGTAGTGAGCGATACCAAGCTTGCTGCAGAGGCGCTGGGCCTGATAAAGGCCGTCTAAATCGCAGCAGCGGTTTTCCTCAGGATAGAATTTAAGTGTAAAACCGCAGACATCATAACCCTGCTTCTTTAAAAGATACGCGGCAAAGCTTGAGTCAATTCCTCCGCTTAAACCAACTGCTACTTTAGCTTTCTTTTTCATAATTTATTGATTAAAGGACAAAAACGGCGGGAAACGTTAAACGTACTTAACCATTCTTTCAAGGGCCAACCCGGCTTTCTCAATGATTTCTTCTTCCAGATTTATTTCGTATATTTCTTTCTCCAGCGAGGCAAGCAACTCGTTTAATGTTGTTTTTTTCATATTCAGGCAGGTGCGCGAGATGCCAAGAGAAAAGAATTTTTTATCGGGGTTTTCCTTTTCCAATTTATGCAACAGGCCTTCCTCCGTTCCGATGATGACTGTTTTTGCTGCGGATGCCTTTGCTCTTTTAAGCATGCCGGCGGTGGATGCCACAAAATCTGCTCTTTCAAGAATTTCTTTTTTGCATTCAGGATGAACTATAATTTCCGCATCAGGGAATTTTTTTCTCGCTTCAAGCAAATCCTCCAAGGTAAACTGCTCGTGCACATAGCAGCCGCCGTTCCACAATATCACATTTTTCTCCGGCACATTTTTAGCGACCCACCAGCCAAGGTTCTTGTCGGGCACAAATATCACATCTTTGGTAGGCACATTCTTAACGACATTTATGGCGTTACTGGACGTGCAGCAGACATCGCTTACAGCTTTTACTTCTGCGGAAGTGTTTACATAGCTGACTACCCAGGCATCAGGATGGACCTTGCGCAAATTTAAAACATCTTTGGCGGTTATGGTTTCAGCCAGCGGGCAGCCTGCGAGGTTAGCCGGCAGAAGCACTTTTTTGTCTTTTGATAATATCTTTGCTGTTTCAGCCATAAAACGCACTCCGCAGAAAACAATCAGTAAGGAGGGCGCATCTTTGGATTTTTTTGAAAGTTCAAGTGAGTCGCCGACAAAATCAGCAATATCCTGTATCTGGGGAATCTGATAATTATGCGCCAAGACAAGCGCTTTCTTTTTTTCTTTAAGCTCCAGAATTTTTTCAATTTTTTTATCCATGGCTTGCTGCTTTTCGTAAATTTTTTACAATTTCCGGCAATGTTTTAATAAAAAAGCGGATATCGCTTTCCTTTGTGCATTTCCCAAGGCTTAAACGTAAGGCACCCGAGCAATCTCTCTCGCTTAATCCGGTTGCAAGCAGAACGTATGAAACTTCAGGGATTTTTGCCTGGCATGCCGAGCCGCTTGAAGCGTAAATTCCTTTCATGTCCAGGTTTATCACAAGATTCTGGGCTTCAACTGCGTCTATGCAAATATTCAAAGTATTATATAGCCTATTTTGGGGATGTCCATTAACTTTTACCCCCTTTATTGCCTTTAGAATGCCTTCTTCCAAAGCATCCCTCATTTTCTTTACTTTTATACCTTCCTCATCCATTTCACTTAATCTTAATGCCGCTGCTTTTCCAAAACCTACTATTGAAGCAACAGCTTCTGTGCCGGGGCGCAGCTCTTCTTCCTGATGGCCGCCGTTAAATAACGGCTCAATATTTGTGCCGCTTTTAACATACAAGGCGCCAGCTCCTTTCGGGCCGTAAATTTTGTGGGAAGAAACAGTAATTAAATCTGCGAACGAACTGTTAACTTCAATTTTACCGAAACTCTGCACGGCATCCGTATGGAAACAAACCCCCTGTCTTTCACAGATTGCCTTTATTCTTTCAACAGGCTGGATAGTGCCTATTTCATTGTTGGCATGCATGACCGAAACCAGAATGGTTTCCTTACAAATGCTTTCCTTAAGCTGCGAAACATCAACTACGCCGTCTCTATCTACATTAAGATATGTTACCTTAAAGCCCTTCTTTTCAAGAAGCTTGAACACGCTTAAAACAGAAGAATGCTCTATTTTAGAAGTAATGACATGGTTGCCTCTTGAATGGTTCGCAAAGCAAAACCCTTTTATCGCCAGATTATTCGCTTCTGTTCCTCCGCTTGTAAAAACTATTTCCCTGCGCTTAGCCGATACTAACTTGGCGACAGAAATTCTTGCGTCCTCAATGGCATTTTTTGCTTTTTGCGCAAAGCTGTATATTGCGGAAGGATTTGCGAAATTATCAGATAAATAAACACGCATTTCCTTAAGCACCCTTTTATCCAGGGGCGTGCTTGAATTGTAATCAAAATATATTTTATTCATTTTTGCTTTGGATATCCTACTGTCTGCGTAAGTATTATTTTCTGATTGGAATTAAGCCCCATAGCGTGGGATAATTTTTTTTCATCAAACCAGCCGCGCGCAACAGTAGACAGTCCGCTGGATGCGCAATAAAGATACACATTCTGGCTGATAAAACCGCAATCAAGCGCCATGTCAGTTTCTTTGTTCGCTCCTAATTTTTGCGCGCGCGATAAATCCGCGACAAAAATAAGGTTTAGAGGCGCGTCTTTTACAAAAGGCTGGTTTCCGGTTGCCTCCCTTATGTCTTTTGGCGCAATAAGTTTAAGATAATTTTTAAAAGGATCATACAGGTAAAGCCCCGAGGGAGAAGCAACGTATATATCTATTTCCTGGACATTCATTGCGGAAGGTGCGGTTCTACCTTTTGTTTCGGGCCTGTTTACGCCATAAGCTGCCCATAATAAATCTGAAATCACCTGAAGCGGAAGTTCTTTTTGGCTGAATTCACGGTTGGTTTCTCTCATCTTTAAAACCTGCATTAAAGGTTTTCCTCCCTGCATATCAGGCGTTGGCAGGTTAATTGAATTTTGAGCCTGAACGTACGAATTGGACGGGGACAAAAATGCAATAGCTGTAATTAAAAAAACGATTTTCTTCTTCATAAAGCCTCCTTTTTGAAGGCATATTTTACTACCACAGATATATTTTTGCAATGCAAGGTTTATCCCGTTAGGCCCCCTGACCAAAACCTGGGTTTTTTATGTGCAAATATAGTGTTTTACGGGTCTAACGGGGTTTACAAATATCAAAAACCCTTTAGAATGTTTTCATGCTGAAAAAATACATATCAGCGTTAAAAGATATTCTTGTGCCGAGAATCTGCTTTGCCTGCGAAGAAAAAATTCCGGAAGGCTATCTTTGCCTAAAATGCCTTCAGAATATTGAATTTATAAATCCTCCGTTTTGCACTTTTTGCGGCTGTAAATTATCCGCCCAGGAAGAAAGAATATGCTTAAAATGCGCAAAGATTGCGTTCCCTTACGAAAAATTAATCTGCGTAACAAAATATAAAAGCCCTATGGTTGAATTAATACATCTGTTTAAATACAAAAACTACGATTTTCTTGTTGAGCTATTGGCCGCGCTGATGATAGTGCACCTTAAGCGTATCGGATTTGAAGCTTCAGGCTGCGATTTTATGACAGCGGTTCCTCTTTATAAAACCAAGCTGCGCGACAGAGGCTATAACCAGGCAGGCTTGCTCGCGCAATATTTAGCAAATTATTTCAAAATTTCCTTTAAAAATGATATAATCTATGCTACCAGGGAAAGCTTATCCCAGGCAAAACTGGATAAAAAATCCCGCCTGACCAACATAAAAGGGATTTTCAATGTCCGGAATAATTTAGAAAACAAAAAAGTTATACTTCTTGACGATATTTTTACTACCGGCTCAACCGTCAGTGAATGCGCGAATGCCCTGAAAGAAAAGGGTGCCCGCGTTACAATAATGACTCTTTCAAAAACATAGAAAAATGAAAATACTGCGTAATTACATTTTAAAGGATTTTTTCACCACTTTCTTATTTTCGCTGCTTTTTGCAACCCTGCTGATGCTTTTGGTAAATTTAATGATGGCTTCTCAGATGGTAATTAAAAAAGGCATGGATTTGGGAATGGCCTTAAAGATATGCGCGCCGTATCTGGTTAATTTACTTCGCTACACTATTCCATTCTCCTTTCTTTTCGGCATACTTTTGTCTATGGGCCGTATTATTTCTGATAATGAAATAGTTGCCATGAACGTAGCCGGAGTATCCTCGCTTAAACTCCTTAATATTTTTCTGATTATCGGTTTTATGCTTTCGCTTGTTCTTTACATTATAAACGATAAGGTTGACCCGTATTTCCATTACAGCTACCGCGTGCAGATGAAAAACGTGCAGTCAAAGAATATATCTTCCCTTATTGAGCCCGGCGTATTTATGGAAACATTCCCCAATTATATCCTCTACGTTTCCGACAAGGACGGAAATAAATTAAAAAATATATTCATTTATGAAGTAAGCGATGAGGAAGGTGTGAGCCGCGTAACTTACGCGAAAAAAGGAGAATTCGTTGTTGAAAAAAACATTCTTAAGATGAAGCTTGAAAACGGCTTCAGGGACGAGAATTCTTCCGATGACAAAAAAGAACTGTTCCGGTTGAATTTTGAAGTATTTTTTATGGACATACCCCTCTCCGATAAAAAGACTGTGAAGGTAGAAAAAAAATCTGCTGACATGACCATAAAAGAATTGCTTAATAAAATAACAAATTATAAAAACATAGGCGTTGACACAAAAGAACTTGATGCCGAGCTTCACAAGCGCATAAGCTTTTCTTTCTCTATGCTTACCTTTACCCTGCTTGGCTTCGGCGTGTCTCTTCTTGTAAGGCACAGGGAAAAATCAATTAACTTCGGAATTGCGGCTTTTACCGCGCTTGTCTATTTTCTGCTTTTTATACCCGCAACAACCCTTATAGAATACCGTTTGCTTAATCCGTTTCTGGGTATGTGGCTTCCTAATATATTAATATCCGGAATAGGTATATTCTTCCTGTACAAAAATGCGCATTTTAGATAAATATATATTAAAAAATATTCTTTTCTGTTATTTGTTTATACTTTTTATTTTTATCACCCTTTATTTTATTATAGATATATCCTACACTCTTTCTGATATCCTTAAATCAAAGCCTCCGGTTTCTGCACTGGCCACTTATTACCTTAACATGATTCCTTTGATATTTTTAACCGTGAGCCCGTTTTCCCTGCCTATAAGCGTTTTTTATACTTTCGGCGAGCTTAACCGCCATAACGAAGTTTTAAGCATGCGCGCCTCGGGTATCAGCGTTTTAAGGATTGCTTTTCCGATAATATTTTTCGCAGTCATAATTTCTTCGGTTTCTTTTTTTATACAGGAAAAAGTACTGATAAGCTCCCAGAAGAAAATGGAAGATATTAAAATGCATTCTATAAGGAAAAACTTTTCTTCGCAGTCCGATGAAACAAACCTTGCGTTCTCTTCAATGGACACTATTTATTTCGTCGGTAAATTTTCACCCCAGAAAAAAACCTTATCGGACATTATAATGTTTGAAGAAAACCAGAAGAACGCCATAACGAAAAAAACCATCATAAAAAATATGCTTTATGAAGACAAAAAATGGAAAGCCCGCGATATTATGGAATATAAACTTGATGACGCCGGGAATATCACAGGAACCCCTGTATACTGGCAGAAGAAAGAAATAAACCTTGATGAAAAACCTGAAACGCTGGTTTTTAAGAAAAGCATACTTTTCCAGTTTGCTTCGCTGAAAAACCTGCGTAAAGAAATACGGCAATTAAAACAGGTAAAAGCTTTTGACAAACTTGCCAATCTCTCAATAGACTACAACCGGAAAATCGTTGAGCCGCTCTCAACTCTCTTTCTGGTAATAGGGATTATGCCGCTTGCCCTTGAAATAAAGAAAAGGCGCGCGGGGTTCTCTTCTCTGGGCGTAGGCATAATATGCAGTTTTGTTTATTATACTTTTATGTATTTCGGAATAGCTCTTGGTAAAGGCGGTTTAATACTTGCTAATTTCTGCCCCTGGCTTGCTCCTTTATTCTTTGTAAGCGCCGGCATAACCGGGCTCATCTACCTGAAATAACCTGAAAATTAAGGTTGGGTTTTAAGAAAGTCGAGGTGTTTTTCGCTTGCGTTTTTATACAGGCGGGGAATTTTTAAAGAAAGCCTGCTCACTATTTCATAGGGAATGGTTTTAGCCCAGTTTGCGACTTCTTCTGCGGTTATCATAAGGCCGTTCCGCTCTCCTATTAAAATAACTTCTTCCGCAACTTTTATGTCGCGGTTATTACCTAAATTCACCATAACATGGTCCATGCAAACTCTGCCGACCAGATTAAAAAAGTTCTCACCTATTATTGTTTTTGCGTTGTTAGATAATGCCCAGGGGTATCCATCTGCATAGCCTATTGAAACAGTTGCCATATTTAAAGGCTTATCCGCGACAAACGTCCTTCCGTAACTGACACTCATGCCCTTTTTTATCTTTTTTATAAATATAACCTTTGATCTTAAGGAAAGTACAGGCTTTAGATCCAGCGGAGTTTCATTTGAAGGCTTTATCCCGTAAAGTATAAGTCCGGGGCGCACAATATTAAAATGCGAATGCGGATAATTGGCAACACCAAGGCTGTTTGCGCAATGGTGGTATTTAAATGTAATGCCTTCTCTTTTAAGGCGTAAAATGAATTTGTTAAATATATTTATCTGGAAATTGGTAAAATCAGGGTCTGTGTCGGCAGAGGGGAAATGCGTATAGATGCCTTCAACATTTACCGCCTTAAGATGTTTTAATTCGCGTATAAACCCGTAAGCTTCTTTGTAGTATAAACCAAGCCTGCCCATTCCGGTGTCAATCTTAACATGCACCGGAACTTTAATGTTTAATTTTGCTGCTGCGTTATTTAATTTTTTCGCAAAACTTAAATCCGCGATAGTCGGCGTTATTTTATATCTTGGTATTTCGTTTACATATTCCGGAAGTATGGCGCTTATGGTAAGTATGGGCCTTTTAAATCCGTTTTCCCGAAGCATAACTGCCTCTTCAATAGACCCTACCCCAAAACAATCAACGTTGAGAAAAGACAACTCGCGCGCAACCGGAATTAAACCATGGCCGTAAGCCTGCTGTTTTATAGTTGCAATTATCTTTACATTCGGCCGAAGCGACTTCCTTATTGCGTTAAAGTTATCCCGCAAAGCTTTTAAATCTACTTCTATCCACAAAGGTCTAAACATTCAATGAGTAGATGGCTTGCGCGAGTTTTTAAAACGAGCGTAAGCCATAGCGTCCTCCTTTTATTTGTTTATAAAGCGCCTACGAATTGAACCCAGCACTTATTTTCGTAACAATATTATATTTATACAACAAAAAACTATATCCGAAAACTCTTTTATTCTTTCTGAACATACTTCCAAAAATAAGTGCTGGGTCAAATTCGGCCTAATATTTTCCCTGCGCCATAACGGCTTGGGGAAATATTGGCCTCATCTTATCTGGCATGTTTTTGGATGTAAATACAAAGGCTCTAAATTTCCGATATCCGTGAATTTTCCTTTTTCTGCCAGTGACTTTGCAATTTCCAGATAATATTTCGCCTTAGGAAAAACCGCTGTTTTGCTGAATTTTATCCCCGGACTAGCTTCTGTTAACTGCCCATACAAATGCTCGTCATAAGTCACAAAAAAATATTCAGCGTGCTCCTTTGCAAAATCTTTTAAAGAAATTAAGGCTGTTTTAGCTTCCTTTTTTAACAAACCGCCCTTAGCCGTAAATGGCGCGGCATAAATAAGCCCTCGCTTGGCGTCAGAAATCACAGCAATTTTGTTATACTCTTTTGCCAAAGGATGCGCTATTGAGTAAAAACTTTCTATGCAGACTGCCGGCTTTTTTAGTGCCAGCATAAACGCTTTGATTATGCTAAAAGACGCCCTTAATCCGGTAAAAGAACCGGGGCCGCTTCCTAACGCAAAAACATCTATCTCTTCAGGGTTTATGCGGTATTTTTTAAGATTAGTATCTATAAAAGAAACAAGTTTTGAGGCGCCGAAGGAAAGTTTCCGGTTAAAGTCAAACAGAACCCTTCCTTCATAAAGCAGGCCAATTGAAATATTTTGCGACGATGAATCTAAAGCTAAAATATTCACCCCGTTCTTCCCTCCCTAGAAAAATATTTTTCCATAGCGTCTGCTCTTTAAACCCGGTCTTCCGTATCGCTCTATAAAAATACTATTTATGGGAAGGACGGGGTTCATTATCCCAATAAGAATTTATTTTCTCTGTATCCCTTTGATGAGAATTCTATCTGCCTTTTTTCCTCTCCGAGGATGGAAAACACCACTTTAAGATACCTGGATAAACAATGCTCAATTTTTTCACCCCATTCAATAAGGGTTATGCTGTTTTTCCCGTATAAAAAATCCTCTATGCCGAAATCAAAAATCTCTTCGTCATTTAAACGGTATAAATCTATGTGATAGACATGAAGTTTGTTGTTTGTGTAATTTCGCACAAGAGTGAAACTCGGGCTCAACACCTTGCATCTGATTTTTAAGCCTTCAAGTATGCCTTTTATAAATGTAGTTTTCCCTCCGCCTAAAACGCCTTCAAATATGACAACGTCTCCCGGCTTAAGATTTTTGGAAAAATTCTCGCCGAGAGCTATTGTTTCAATGGCAGATAAACTATACTTTTTTATCATGCGTCTTATTTTTAAAAATGAGTGTAGCCCTTAACAATTACGCTGCTGACCTTGCTGCCGTTGGTTATTTTATATCCGAAATGACTGTCCTTAATCTTTCCCACAAAATAAAATTTTGATTTTAACAGATTCAATCTTTTTTCGTCCCTGGAAACAGTAAAAACAAGCTCGTAATCCTCTCCTCTGTATAGATCGCTTTCTTTTTTTATTGGTATATTTTTTTTATACAAAAGAGCGCCTTTTTTGCTTTCCCTTAAAATTCTGTAAAGATCAAGCATAAACCCGTCGGAAACATCAATCATTGAATTGACTTTAAAGTTTTTAGCCAGATAATTTGCTTCTTTGAGGCGCGGGGTAAATGCTTTGTTGAACTTTCGCTCGCCTAATTTTCCGGTTAAGAAAATATAGTCGCCCTCCCTGGCTGTGTTTCTTTTTATAAACCTGTTTGCAACACCCAGCGCCCAAACATCAAGAAAAAGCTTTTTGGTAGATGCCGTGTCTCCTCCGACAAAATCAAAATTATACTTTTTGCTTAAATATTCAATGCCGTTAAGTATTTCTTTAAGGTTTTTTTCATTTATATCGCGCGAAATACCCATAGATATGCCTAAAAATTTAGGCCAGCCTGCGCAGGCGGCAAAATCAGAAAGCACTCTGCTTACTGCGCGCATACCTATGGTTTTAAAAGGCGTTTTTTTAAGCTTAAAATGAATATCTTCTATAAATAAATCGCTCTTAAGAAGGGCTTGCCTGTTTTTAATTTTAACAAGGGCGCAGTCATCCCCTATGCCGACCAAAACCCTTTTGCTTTTTTTAACTTTTTTCTTTAAAAAATCAACCCAGTTAAGCTCATTTAATTTCATTATTAAATACCGCCCAGCAGCTTCTTTATGTTTTTATTGTAAGGAGGATAAATTACGCCTCTGTCGCTTACTATAGCTGTAATAAGTTTTGCAGGAGTCACGTCAAAAGCAGGGTTAAATACTTTTATGTTTTCCGGCGCTATGCCTATTTTACCAAGAACAGTTCTCACTTCTTGCGGGTCTCTTTCCTCTATGGGTATACGGCTTCCGGTTGGAATGGATAAATCAAAGGTACTAAAAGGCGCGACCACATAAAAAGGCACCTTATGATAATTCGCCGCCACCGCCACGCTGTAAGTTCCTATTTTATTTGCGGTATCGCCGCTGGCTGCAATTCTGTCTGCGCCCACAAGTATTTTATCAATCTTTCCTTTCTGCATAAGATAAGCTGCCATGTTATCGCAGATAAGCGTGCAGTTTATTTTCCGTTTGGACAGCTCCCAGGCAGTTAAACGCGCTCCCTGAAGAAGCGGCCTTGTTTCATCGGCATAAACTTTAATATTTTTATAAACGGCATTTGCCTTATAAATAAGGCTTAGTGCGGTCCCTTCTCCCGCAGTTGCAAGGAAGCCTGCGTTACAATGGGTAAGTATAGTGTCCCCGCTTTTAATAAGTTTTATTCCAAACTCAGCCATTCTGTTGCAAAGCTCTATATCCTGCCGGTAAATTTTCTGCGCTTCATCCAAAAGAGCCTTGCGTATAGCAGCTGTATTTTTATTGCTGTTTTTAAGCAGTGTGTCTTTAAGCTCGGTAAGCGCCCAGGCAAGATTAACCGCAGTGGGCCGGCAAGCCTTAAGCTCTTCTATTGATTTTGCAATTTCCTTTATAAATTTATCTTTCGCAAGATTAAGATTCTTGGCATAAACAGCAACGCAATAGGCCGCGAAAACTCCGATTAAAGGGGCGCCGCGAACCTTAAGTTCTTTTATCGCCGAGAATCCCTCGGAAATATTCCTGCATTGCTTCCAGACTTCTTTCTGTGGCAGTTTTGTCTGGTCCAGATAATATAATTTTGATTTTCTGAATTTTATTGAAAACATTTATATATTTTTTTAATTCCTCTTATTAAAGGATTGACGCGTAAATCTATGGCTGCGTGGGGGCACATTTCCGAACAGCACATACACATTATACAACGTTTGTAATCCATGCGAAGAGTTTTGTTTATAGTTATCGCTCTTTTGGGGCAGACCTGTATACATTTTCCGCAAAGCCGGCATTTTCTTGAATCTATTGCAGGGCGAAAACTGATTAAAGGCATAATCAGCTTAAGTAACGGCGCCGGGATGCTGTTTACGATAAAAGGGTCGGGAAGTTCAAAATTCTTTATGGTTTCTCCTTTAAGCTCAGAGACTATTTCTAATTCCTCTTCCTTTAACCACCCTCTTACTTTCGCTTCTCTTATCAGGGGATTATTTTTATCTTTAATGCCGAGAGTTCTGCTTATCGCATAATCTGTATATAAAGCGTCGTCTCCTATTACAACCAGGCCTAATTTTACCGGCTTTCCTCTTTTTGCCGGGCCGTTACCTGAAAGCGCCAATATGCCGTCTACGATGTTTAACTTTGGCTTAAACATCTCATAGAGTTTTAAAACCACGCTCGTAAAATCCTCTGTTTTTGGGTGCATTTTATGAAGATGGCTCTTAAAAAGCCCGCTTATGCACCCATAAAGATTTTTTGCTGCGAGCGTTAAAACCATAACATCATGCGTCTTAAGTTTCGCAAGATTAACCATTTTAAAACCGCTGCCGGCCTTGTTACAATCTGCCGCCCACCAGCATAAAGGCATATCATTTACTATTGCGCTTTGCGTAGGATACAGAAGGTCAAAACCATTATTCTGCGCAACGGCCTTAATGCCTGTTTTTTCATAAATTAAATCCATATCCTTGTTACCGACAAATCCGCCCGGGCTGTCTGCCACAAAAACAGGGTTTCCTTTTTCCTTGAAAATTTTGCCAACTGCTTCAATGATTAAGGGATGCGTGGTAATTGCCTCGTTGGCGGCTGCCTCCATAAGAAGATTCGGTTTTAAAACTATTTTATCCGAAGTATCAAAAATATTTGTTATGTCAAAATGCTTTTCCAGGGCTTCTTTTATTTTTACTTTAATTACGGCTTCGTTATAATCTTCAATTTTAAGGATAACTACCTTTTTCATTTGAATAAAAATAATTTTTTAGCGTTTGAATATACCGAATTTTCTATTTCCTCAATTTTTAAATTTTTTTCCTCTGCCGCGTATGCATAAACCGCTTTAATATCAAGAGGGTTTGAGGGTTGCCCGTTAATTTTCATATAAGGCGAATCGGTTTCAAGAAGCATATTTTCCAAAGAAACAGTTTTTAACGACTCAATGATATCTTTTTTCTTCCTTAATATATTAAGAGAAAAAGACGCATAGCCTCCTTTGGCTGTTATTTTATCAAGCATATCGCTGGAATAGGAAAAACAGTGAAAGATTATCTTTTCGTAAGAGCTGAAATATTTATCCAGAATATCAAAAACAACCGGTTTTGAAATGCGGTTATGGATAATTACGGGGAGATTAAATTCCTTCGCCAAGCCCAGGAAACGGCAAAAAATTTCTTCCTGTTTACAAGGCGCAGTTTCTGCAAATTCATCAAGCCCTATTTCTCCTATGGCAACTATTTTTTTGTTTTCCTCTAAAACTTTTTTATAGCCGGCAATCGTTGCTTCGGTGAATTCATTGGCAGAAAAGGGATGAAACCCTATAGCGGAATAAATAAAAGGAAATTTGCTGCTTAATTGAAGGGATATGGCGGTAGTACCAAGATTGATGCTTGAGTCTATGAATATATAACCGTTTGAGCAGGAAGAAGAAATATTATCTATCTTTTCTCCGGCAAGGCTATTAAAATGGCAGTGAGCATCTATAAACATCTATTGGAATAACGTTTAATAATCCGCGGTTACTCCTCTTTTTTATCTTCGGCATTTTCCTTGTCGTCTTCACTGGGCCTTTCTTTTTGAGGGGCATTGGCGCCTGGTTTTGGCTGGGCATCGCAGGGCTTATCTCCCCTAGAAGCTTCACAGGAGCAGCTGAAAGAAACCTTTTCTATTCTTCCATCCTCGAGTTCCGCGCATACAAGCCTTTTTAGAATATTCACCGAAACTACTTTACCTTTCCCTTGCGGCGTATCTATAACATCTCCTTCCTTAGGAAGGCCTCTTGCTAAATCTTTGTATGTTTTATACTCATAGAAAAGACAGCACATTAATCTTCCGCATATTCCCGATATCTTTCCTGAGCTTAAGGGAAGCTTCTGAGTTTTTGCCATTTTCATGCTTACCGCTTCAAAATTCTTTAAAAATTTTACGCAGCAAAGCGACTGCCCGCAGGGGCCGATTCCTCCAAAAAGGCGCGCTTCATCGCGCACGCCTATCTGGCGCATCTCAATTCTTATTTTAAAAACTTTTGCCAGGTCTTTAACCAGCTCCCTGAAGTCAACTCTGCCTTCAGCGGTAAAATAAAAAACTATCTTTTTTCTGTCAAAAGAATATTCCGCATCAACCAGCTTCATTGATAATTTATATTCGCCGATTTTCCTTGAACACTGCCGCATAGCTTCCTTAGCGTCAGCCTCATTCTGCTTTATGCGCTCCATGTCCTGGGGCGAAACTTTCCGCACAATATTTTTCACTGAAGACTCCGTCTGAGCAGGCTCCTTAGGCTCGGCAGCTTCATTTACCTCCATAACTTCTCCGTAATCTGTGCCCCTGTCAGCCTCAATTATCACGTAGTCGTTGACATTAACCCCTTCATCTATTTTATAAGTAACAATCTGGCCTGATTCTCGTAAGCGTATCAAAGCTATTTTCATAAAAGCCTCTCCTTTATTATATTCAAAGCTAAATTTTCGTTTATTGTGGCACCTGCTGAATAAATTTCAAGTATGTCCTTCATGGCGTTAAGATAATTATTTGTGCTGTTTATCTTTATATTTTCAAGGATTATCTCACAATCGCCTGATGTAAGCAATTGATTGTTCCCGCCCATAGAAAACAAAAACGTATCCCTGATTGCAAGATTTAGGCTCCAGATAAATGATAAAAATTCTTTTCTGTCCTTAAAATACGGGCGCTCTCCTTTTAAAAAACCTAAAACCGGCGCTAACTGAAAACTTCCGGCTTCTTCGCGTAATGGAAGAAAAATTTTGTTGCACCTGGAAACTATTGTCGGTATAACGCCGTCAATCTTGGATGCACAGACAGCAATAAAAGAATTTTTCGGCGGCTCTTCCAGAGTTTTTAAGAAAGCATTTGCCGAAGCTTCTCCCATATTCTGCGCATCCGAAATCACAAGCACTTTTTTCTGCGCGCGGAAACTTTTAAGCCTTAAAAACTGCTGCGCTTCCCTTATGTTTTCAATAGTTATGGTAAGAGTTTCCGGTTTAAGCGTAAATAAATCAGGATGGGTTGAGTTTTCAATGCTTACGCAGTCCCAACAGCCATTACAAAAAGTGCCGACACCCCGGCAGTTTATAAGTTTTGCGATATCTTTTACAACAGAAAAATCATTACCCACAAAAAGATAGGATTTCCCGATGAGGGATTTTTCCTTAAGCAGGGTAAAATAATTAAGTATTTTATTCTGGGTTTGCATTTATGGAACACCTTAACAAATCACCGATACCGTGACATCCGCCGAAGCTTACGAGCGAAGGCGGATAAAGTTGAATTTATTCATTAGAATCTTTTCCGTTCTTTCGTAGATCTGCGCCAATTCGGTTTGCGCGTCAATAACCTTTATCCTTTCGGGATATTTTTTAGCAAGTGCAAGGTAGCCCTTTCTTAATTTATTATGAAAATCAATGGGCCGCGATTCTATGCGGTCTTTGTTTTTTATTCTTTTTAAACCGTCCTTTGCTTCAACATCCAAAACAATGGTAAGGTCAGGGATAATCCCCAGAGAAAATATTTTAACGGCGCGATCCACTATCCTGCCTAGCCCTAAAGCATAGCCCTGATACACAAGCGTTGAGTCAAAAAAGCGGTCGCAGATTACAAAATCGTATTTTTTAAAAGCACTTACCAGCTTTTCTTCAATCAGCTGGGTCCTTGCGGCAAGATACAAAAGCAATTCCGTGTGGCAGCTTAATTTTTTATTCTTTTTATCCAGAAGAATTTCGCGTATTTTTTCACCAACTGCGGTTGAACCCGGCTCACGGAAAACAACGGCAGAAAACCCTTTCGCCTTTATAAGATCCTCCAGAAAACCAATAACGCTGCTTTTACCGCTGCCCTCAAGCCCCTCAATAGTTATAAAAATTGCTTTCTTTTTTAAATTTTTCTGCGCCATACTGTCCCTTCCTTTGTATCTTCAAGAATAACGCCTTTTGCTTCAAGCATTTTCCTGACATCATCTGCTTCTTTATATTTTTTTTCTTTCCTTAATTTTTGCCTTTCTTCTATCGCTTCTTTAATCCAGGCGTCTGCTTCGTTGCTTTCTGCCGGAATGAAAGACAGGCCCAAAACGCCGCCTAATTGGTTTATGGAAACTGCTAATTCCTTAAGGCCGGATACATCCTGGTTTTCATCCAGCATTTTATTGCATTCATTTACCATATTAAACAACACCCCCAGAGCTATCGGGGTATTAAAATCATCTTCCATAGCCCTGTCAAACTCTTCTGCGAATTTATTTTTATTGCCCGGGGTTACTTTTGATAATTTTGCAATATCCTCGCCTAATTTTCTATTTATTTTCTGAAACAAAATAACGAACCTTTCGTATGCGTGCTTTGCCTCTTGCATTTTTTCCCAGGAAAAATCCA
>JAQTUC010000001.1:0-17897 GCA_028710385.1 Candidatus Omnitrophota bacterium | reverse complement strand
CGGGCTTGAATAAAGCGCCTGAAGATAATGAATCTTTAAAACGTCTGCCGGATACTTGTTTACGACATCTTGTATGATTATAAAATTACCCAACGACTTTGACATCTTCTGCCCATTTATAGTTAAAAGCCCGTGGTGTATCCAGTATTTTGCAAAAGGCTTTCCTGTGGCAGCTTCTGCCTGCGCGAGCTCATTTTCATGATGCGGAAAAACAAG
Source organism: Candidatus Omnitrophota bacterium (assembly GCA_028710385.1). Lineage (GTDB taxonomy): Bacteria > Omnitrophota > Gorgyraeia > Duberdicusellales > 4484-171 > JAJYOP01. The sequence continues at coordinate 17,681 of JAQTUC010000001.1, read as the reverse complement.
GTCGCGGCCGCCTGCGTGTATGTCAAGCGTTTCTGTTTTTAAAAATTTCTGGCTCATGACTGAGCACTCTATATGCCAGCCCGGCCTGCCATTGCCCCAGGGGCTCGCCCAGAAAGGCTCTCCTTCTTTGGAAGCTTTCCAGAGAGCAAAATCCAGATGGTCTTTTTTAAGTCCGGTTGGAGAGATTCTCACCCCTGCTTCCATCTCCTCTATTTTTTGCCCGGAAAGCTTTCCGTATTCACTGAATTTCCTCACATTAAAATACACATCTCCTCCGGCCTCGTACGCAAAATCTTTTTCAATAAGCTTTTGTATATATTTAATCATATCAGGAATATTTTCGGTGGCTCTCGGCTCAAAATCCGCTTTTCCAATGCCAAGCGAATTTAAATCTTCGTAATATCTTGAGATATATTTTGCAACCAGCTCGTTCCAGTTTACATTCAGCTCGTTTGCCCTGTTTATAATCTTATCGTCTATATCGGTTATGTTGCGCACAAACTTTACATCATAGCCTTTGTATTTTAAATACCTGCGCATTACATCAAAAATATAAAGGCTCCTGGCATGGCCTATATGGCAATCATCATAGACCGTCACTCCGCAGGTATACATAGTAACAACAGGCGGATTTTGCGGTATAAAGTCTTCCTTTTTTCTGGTTAAAGTATTATTAATTTTCAGCATTTTTTAACCACCGCGAGCGCAAGGCAGGAAACAGCTTTTTTTGAGCCCAAAATATCCAGGCCTTCTTTGGATTTTATTTTTATATTTATTGTTTTTATTTTAAAAATTGCGCAGAGCGATTTTAAAATCTTCTTTTTATAGCCTGAGAGCCTCGGTTTTTCGGTAATTATGGTTGCATCAATATTAATAAGTGTGAATTTACTTTTTATTTTTTTAAGGATAAAATTTACAATTTCCCGGCTGTCCATATTTTTGCATTTTACATCGTTTGGAGGGAAATAATCCCCGATATCGCCAAGCAGGCAGCATCCGCAAATTGCATCGGCTATTGCGTGTAACAACACATCCCCGTCCGACACCGCGCTAAGTGAGAAATCGCAGGGGATTTTAACTCCGCCTAAAATAAGCGGTTTTTTAGCCTTTGAAAACCTGTGCACATCAAATCCGAGGCCCGCTCTGTAATCTTTCATAATTTTTAGCTTTTCCCAAAGTAAGCTTTCGCAAAAATCAAATCTTCAGGATAAGTAATTTTTACATTAAGATAGCTGCCGTTAACTATTTTTATTTTCTTTTTCATAAATTCAAAAAGCTGCGCATCATCAAACGCATTTCTGCGGTTAATTTTTTATACGCTTTAATTATCAAATCTTTCCGAAAGGCCTGCGGGGTTTGTATCATTGCTATGTTGTTTCTGTCAAGCGTGCCCTTAACAAAACTTCCGCCTGCCTCCTTAACGGTGTCCCTTGGCTTAACCGCGCAAATAACAGCTGGGTATTTCCCGGTATTTTTAATTACGTTTTGGATAACTGCTCTCGGCGTAAAAGGCCTGGCGCCGTCATGAATTAAAACATGGCTCATGCTTTTATCAAGTTTAAGCAATCCCGCAAAAACCGAATCCTGCCTGCGGCTTCCTCCCTCAACCAGAAAAACTCTTTTATCTTTGATAAGTGTTTTCGCAAGCCTGAAATTCTGCGGCCGTAAAACAATAATTATCTGTTTAATTTCTTTAATACCCTTAAAAAGTTTATAGGTATGGTAAAAAAGCGGCGCACCGCACAACTTAATTGCAGCCTTATCAGCACCTAGGCGCTTACCTTTGCCTGCACAAACTATAACAGCACCGATCTTAAGAGGCATTATAATAAATTAAATGTTTAACCGGCGGTAAACGTTCTATTGATTTGCCAGCCTTGTAAAAACTATCCTTCCGCTTGGGCTTTGCAGAACCGAGGTCACTTCTATATCTACGGTTTTTCCGATAAGCCATTTTGCGTTCTCAACCACCACCATTGTCCCGTCTTCCAGATACCCGACTGCCTGGTTATGCTCCTTTCCTTCCTTGATAAGTTTTATGGGAAATCTCTCCCCCGCCACAAAAGTTGGCTTAAGGGCATTCGCCAGGTCATTAATGTTTAAAACCTTAATACCCTGAAGCTGCGCTATGCGGTTTAAATTATAATCTGTTGTAAGAATTTTCGCATCAAGAGTCTGCGCCAGAACGACAACTTTCTCATCCACGCTTTTAACGCCTTCTACGTCTTCATTGTAGATATCAACTTCTATATTGGTTTCTTTTTTGAGCGAATGAAGCACCTCTATCCCGCGTTTGCCTTTCTGCCGTTTCATGTGGTCGGTTGAATCAGCAAGAGCCTGGAGTTCATTTAAAACAAAACGCGGAACAATAAAACGCGCCTCAAGGAAACCTGTTTTCACTATGTCAAGAATCCTTGCGTCTATTATTATGCTTGTATCTATGACAATTGCCTCTTCCTTAAGCTCTTTACGCTGAAACCTTACGTATGGAATAATAAGGTTGAACTCTCCCCTTCCTTTAACGCCGAGAGTTACGCCAAGATAAATAAAAATGAAAGTGACGAATACTTTTGCGTTGTATGTAATTTCTTTCGGCAGAAGAAACAACTCAAGAGTTTTATTGAAAATCCAGGCGACAAGCATGCCAAGAAGTATTCCAAAAACAACCGAAGAAAGCCCTTTGAGCGAGATTTTCCTGGCAAAAATTTCAAAAAATACCACGAGCAAACCGACTATAAGGCCAAGCGCCGTTGAAACAATCGGGCTAAACTCAAAAAGCCGAAACGCCGCCCCCGTGCATATAAAAACAAAAAAAGCCCTGACGATAAATAAACCCTTCATGGCTACCTCCAGATTTTATCTATAACTTCTTTTAAAGAAGAAAACCCTTCTATTTTGAATTTAAATTTTTTATCCACTTCCTTAAGGTTGCTCTCGGGAATAAAACATTTGGAAAATCCGGCGCGCTCAATTTCCTTAAGCCTTAAATTTATGTTACTAACCCGCCTAAGCTCGCCTGCAAGGCCTACCTCGCCTATAAAAGCGCTGGCTTGCGGCGGCTCTTTTTCTTTATAACTTGAAATCATCGCAATAACTGCCCCAAGGTCCGCTGCCGGGTCGTTTATCTTAATGCCTCCGGCAACGTTTAAGAATACGTCTTCGCTTGAAAGAGACATTTTAAGCCTTTTTTCAATTATGGCAACAAGTAAAGAAAACCTGTTAAAATCAAACCCAAGGCTCCTTCTTCTAACCATGCCAAAGCTTGCCTTGCTCACAAGAGACTGCAATTCTATAAGCAAAGGCCTAAGCCCCTCTATAACACAGACAACAGAGCTGCCGGATATGGCTTCTTCTTTGTGCGGAAGGAAAAGATCAGCGGTTTTGGTCACTTCCTTAAGGCCGCTTGAAAGCATCTCAAACACCGCGAGATCTCCGGTAGGGCCGAACCTGTTTTTAACTGCCCGCAATATCCTGTAATTGGAAAGGATTTCTCCCTCAAAATAAAGGACGCAGTCAACAATATGCTCAAGAAGCTTAGGCCCCGCTATAACGCCTTCCTTTGTGACATGGCCGACCACAAAGATAACTACATCTAAATTTTTGGCAATCTGGGTGAGATAATCTGCCGAGCCTTTTAACTGGGAAACGCTTCCTTTCGGCCCTTCCGAACGCGGATTTAAGACAACCTGTATTGAATCTATAACTATAAATTTAAAACCATGTTCTTTTATGTAACCAAAAACAGTTTCAAGATTATCTTCGCCGAGAATATAAAGATTACTGTCGTGCGTATTTAATCTAGCCGCGCGCAAACTTACCTGCTGCGGAGACTCCTCAGCGCTTACGTAAAGAGTTTTTTCTTTCGCGGCCAATGCGGAGGAAATTTCAAGCAGAAGAGTTGATTTGCCTACCCCGGGCTCTCCGCCGATAAGAATTATTTCTCCCTTTACAAGCCCTCCGCCTATTATGCGGTCAAACTCAGCTATGCCGGTTACAATTCTTGCATAGTCTTTGCCTTCTATGTCTTTTACAGCTTTGGGTACGCTTTTTTCCCTGGTAATTGCTCCATCCTGCACTTCTTCTTTTTCCTCGGCAAAAGTTTCCCATCCCGAGCAAAGAGGGCATTTACCCAGCCACTTTACTGATTTATATCCGCAGTTTGAACAATAAAACATAATATCAAGATTTAAATTCTGTAAAGGCTAAATTACGAATAGCATGCTTAAGGTGGCTAATTTCAGATAAAAGATGAAGACAAAGAAAAAAATAAGTTTTCGCCATTTCTACAGGCTGCTTAACTAAGCAGCCAATCCTTCCCTTGATCTATTTATTTAGCTCCCCTGGGTTTATGAAGTAATTTCCAGGGATTCTGCTTTAAATCATCTATAAATTCTTCTGTTTTTGTGTAAAGAGAATCGTCATAGAAGAACTTGCCCAAAGTGCCTTTCTTGCTTCTTACCTCTTCCATAAGGGCGCGCACATCTGCGCTTATTTTTTCAACATTAGTAATCGTATTTGCGAATGATTCCTTGAGTTTTCCGTCTTTTACGAAATCATTAACCTGCTGCATTGTCTTATTAAAATTGGTTACTACGTTAAAAAGAGGCGTCGGCGATATTCCTTCAACCGTTTCTCCGCCGGTTAAAAAGCCTTCCGGTTTTTCGGGAGGCACAATTTCAAGGTATTTTTCTCCGAATAAACTTAAACTGTTTATGAAGAAATAGGAATTCTTCGGTATACGCATATCTTCGCTTACTTTCACATAAACAACAACGTAAGGCTGCAAATCATCTTCCTGCTTTACTTCAACATATTTAACCTCTCCCACATCCACTCCGCAGAACCTTACCGGAGAAGCCGAGCGCAAGCCTTCCGCAAAATTAAATTTTATTTTTAAAAGATGGGTCCCCTTCCAGAAGGTGGTTTCCCGCATTGAAAGAAGCGTAATTAAAAGCAAAATCATTGCGCCGATAAAAAAGGCGCCCACCCTCATTTCCGCGAAATACTTTTTTATGTTGGAAAGATTGTTTCCCATCGCACCTCCAATGAGCAGATAACTTACGGCAGCCCGAAGGGCAGACGCAAGTTATAGCGTCATTATTTTTATTCGCAAACAAAGCGTCTGCGAATTGGACCCAGCACTAATTTTTGTAACAATATTGCGTTAGTGCTGCGGAATTTATATAAAATAACTCTTTTGAATTTGTTTCAAACATACTTCCAAAAATTAGTGCTGGGTATAATTCGTCCTAACATTTTTTCTGCAGTTTGCCTTGAAAAAATGTTGGCCTCATTATACTTCCATTTCTTTTATAGGGCCGGCTGAAGAACCGTGCAAGAACTGAACAACGCGCGGGTCTTTTATGTTTTCCAGATCGTCTTTTTTACCCTGGAAAATTATCCTGCCCCCAAGCAAAAACGCTATACGCTCTGAAATTTTCAAACCGACTTCAAGGTCATGAGTTACGACTAAAGACGTTATCGCAAGCCTCTTGTGCAAATCTTCAATCAGCGAAACAACTTTATCAATAGCTATGGGATCAATTCCGGTTGTCGGCTCATCATAAATTATTATTTTAGGATTATAAATAACTGCCCTTGCTATGGCCACTCTTTTTTTCATGCCGCCGCTTAACTGATAAGGGTAATGGTCTTCTATGCCTTCCAAACCAACCAAAGCAAGCGTTTCTTTAACTTTCTTCCTTATCTCTGCTTTTTTCATGTTTGTGTGCTGATAAAGAAAAAATCCCACGTTTTCCTCTATTGTAAGAAAATCGAATAAAGCTGCGCTTTGAAAAACCAGCCCGAACTGGTACCTTACTTTTTCAAGCTCCTTATTGTTAAACTGTGTTATATCGGCTCCGTCAATATAAATTTTTCCGGAGTCGGGCCGAAGCAGGCCAATAATATTTTTAAGAAGAACGGTTTTACCCGCTCCGCTTCTTCCTATAATTAGGAAGGTCTCTCCGCTGGCTACCGAAAGATTTACGCCTTTTAAGACTTGCTTATCTCCAAAATATTTGGAGACATTCTCTAATTTTATCATTTCTTTAGCCATGGTATTTTCCGGTTATCAAAACATGAAATAAAACAGAGCCGTAAGTATACAGTCGCACACAATTATCAAAATAAAGGAACGCACAACTGAATGCGTTACCGACTTTGAAACATCAGTTGATGAAAACGGCTTAAACCCTTCATAAGAAGAAACAAAGGCAATTATTGCGCCGAAACACACACTCTTGATAAGCCCGCTTGCCAGGTCTTTCATTTTAAGGGCGTCAAAAGTAAGTTTAAAATAAAAATGGAAAGGTATGCCGAATTTTGAGTTGCCCACCAGATATCCTCCGAAAATACCCAAACAGTCAGCATAGATAATTAAAACAGGCATCGCGATAATCAAGGCTAGGAATTTCGGGACAACCAGATAATCAATAGGCTCAACCGCAAAAGCTTCAAGCGCGTCAACCTGTTCACTTATTTTCATAGAACCTATTCCTGCGGTTATTGCAGCTCCGCTTCTTGCCGCAACAATCAAAGAGCCAAGAACCGGGCCAAGCTCTCTGACAAGAGAAAGCGCAACCAATGAAGCTATGTAAATTTCCGAAGAAAACTGCTTTAGCTGGTAGGCTGTCTGGAATGCGATGATTATTCCCACAAAAAAAGAAATAAGGGAAACAAGAGGCAGGCTGTTTAAGCCTATGAGGATAATTTCTCTTTTTACAGCTTTAATGTCGCGTTTCTTGGCAAAAAGCCACCAGAAAATATCTCCTATAAAAAAACTGATGCTGCCTATATATTGAAATAAAGTCTGGAGCTTACTCAAAAACGGGACTACTATAAAAGCTTTTAATTTTAAACTGGCGCTCACTCTTTTGCCCCCTTTAGGCTTAAAAAATATTTATCAGAATTCTTTCCGGCGCTCAAAACCAATCATTGCCGTATTGTCGTCATCCATGCGCAAACGCAGGAACTGGTTGCCCTCTATTTTGTAGCGCACTTCTGCGCCCGGATTCATTGACTCATTCCCCTTATCGTAGGTATTAAGAAGAATATCAAAATTATCGCTTACGTTTTTCTTAAGCCCGACGCTGCTTTTTTCCTCTGACAATAACTCCCAGCCGGCAAGATTAACTTTTTTGGAAATAAATTCAGCTTTAGGCAAAATATTGGAGAAATCCCTCAAGTTCATCACGCCTTCTATCCTATAGACGCTTCCGTCAAGAAGCACGATTTCGGAATCGCTTAAATTAAACAAAGGCGGTTTGCCCATAAAATGGAAAAACAGGCGGGAGAAATCCACATCCTGGTATTTTCCGTTTTTAATATTCAATGAACCATTTACCAGAAAATCATCTATCTTGCCCCAAATCTTAAGCTTGCCTTCTATATCGCCTTCAATCAAAGAAGAATCTTCCCGCCAGCTGCAGTCAACGTCCAAAAGTAATTCGTTCTTATCCAGGTCAATTTTGCCTCTGGCCAAAAGCTGGGGGCTGCGCAGATAATTTACGAAAAGTAAATTATCCTTCTTAACCAGCTTTGCAGACAGATACGCTATCTGCCGCTTGCCTATTGAACTGTCGTCTTCCTCTTTCGGCAGCAACTCTATGTCTTTGCCTTCAAGATTAACTATAAAAGAGCCGTCTTCCTGTTTAAAATCAAAACCTACATCAGCATTTATGTTGTACTTACCGAAACAAAAATTATCCAGAACTACTTTGCGTTTAACCAGATCTATCTCTATAAAATTATAAGCAAATGCTCCTGATTGCAGGATAACAAGGGACGATATAAGCGACAAAAAAAATTTCATTCAAATTTAAGTTCTTCGCCCTTTCTAACCGCTTTTATCTTAACGGGCTTTTCTTTTTTGAGCCTTTCGGAAAACTCTCCTCTTATTATATCTTCCGCAAGAGGATCTTCCAGGAATCTTTGTATTACTCTTTTTAGAGGCCTGGCTCCAAATACAGGGTCAAAGCCTTTATCAACAAAAAAGTCCTTGGCATCATCGGAAAGCACAACCTCAACGCCCTGCTCCTTAAGGCGTGTGTTAACGTAAGCAATTTCTATATCAACTATTTTAACGAGGTCCTCTTTGCCAAGGGGCCTGAAAACTATAATTTCATCAAGCCTGTTTAAGAATTCCGGCTTAAACGCTTTTTTTACTTCATCCATAAGCATGCTCTTCATGTCTTCATAGCCTATGTCTTCTGTCAAAGGCTTAAAACCGAGAGAACCGCGCTGCCTGATTATTTCTGCGCCAACGTTTGAAGTCATTATCAAAATGGTATTCCTGAAGTCTATTTTTCTTGCGAAACTATCAGTGAGCCTTCCTTCTTCAAGTATCTGCAAAAGAAGGTTAAACACATCCGGATGCGCTTTTTCTATTTCATCAAGCAAAACTACAGAATATGGCCTCCTTCTTACGCGCTCCGTAAGCTGCCCGCCCTCTTCGTAACCCACATATCCGGGAGGAGCTCCTATGAGCCTTGAGACGTTAAACTTTTCCATGTATTCGCTCATATCAATCTGGAGGAGCGCTTCTTCATCACCGAACATAAGCTCGGCAAGCGCGCGGGCGAGCAAAGTCTTGCCGACACCGGTAGGCCCAAGAAACATAAAAGAGCCTATGGGACGGCGCGGTTCTTTCACCCCTGCCCTCGCCCTTCTTATAGAGCGTGCTATAGCCTGCAAGGCTTCATGCTGGCCTATTACTTTTTCCGTTAATTTTTCTTCAATCTTAAGAAGCTTCTCTGATTCGCGCTCCTCAAGCCTGTAGATAGGAATACCTGTGATTTGCGCAACCAAACGCGCTATATCTTCTCCGTTAACGGTTGGAATAATCTGGTCTCTTTTTTTACTCCAGTCCTTGCGAAGAGCGTCAAGTTGCAGCCTGAATTTTTTTTCCTCATCGCGAAGACGGGCAGCAGCTTCAAAGTCCTGCTGTTTTATAAGGGCTTCTTTTTCGCGGTCTATCTCATTTAACTTATCCTCAAGGTCTTTTATTTCTTTTGGAGCAGTTAAAACAGCAAGGCGTGCGCGCGCGCCTGCTTCATCAATTAAATCAACTGCCTTATCCGGCAGAAATCTTCCGGACACATACCTGTCTGATTGTTTTGCCGCAGCTTCAACTGCTTCGTTGGAAAATTTAACCCTGTGGTGCGCTTCATATTTATCGCGCAGCCCCTTTAATATTTCAATTGTTTCCTCAACGGAATTCGGCTCAACCACTATAGGCTGGAATCTCCTTTCAAGCGCCGCATCTTTTTCTATATATTTTCTGTATTCATCAAGAGTGGTTGCTCCTATACACTGGATTTCTCCCCTTGATAAAGATGGCTTTAAAATGTTTGAAGCATCAATTGCTCCTTCGGCAGCGCCCGCTCCGACAAGCGTATGCAATTCGTCTATAAAAATAATAACGTCCTTGGAACGTTTTATTTCTTCCATTACTGCCTTTATCCTTTCCTCAAACTGGCCACGGTATTTTGTGCCTGCAATCATTAAAGCCAAATCAAGCACAACTATTCTTTTGTTGCGAAGTATCTCGGGAACCTCTCCAAGCACAATACTCTGGGCAAGCCCTTCAACGATTGCAGTCTTTCCTACGCCTGCTTCGCCAAGAAGAACGGGGTTATTCTTGGTTCTACGCGAAAGAACCTGTATAACTCTTTCAATTTCCGCTTTGCGTCCGATAACGGGGTCAAGCTTTCCTTCTTTAGCAAGTTTTGTTAAATCTCTTCCGAAAGAATCAAGCGCCGGAGTTTTTGAAGCGGTCTGCGGCTGCGCTCCCTGATAAGACTGGCTTCCGCCCAGAAGCGCTGCAATTTCCTCTCTTATTTTCCTTAAATCAACGCCCAGTGAAAATAAAACCTGCGAAGCAAGGCCTTCGCCCTCTCTTATTAACCCAAGAAGTATATGCTCTGTGCCGATATAATTATGCCCAAGATTATGCGCTTCTTCAGCAGCAAGCTCCAGGGCTTTTTTGGCGCGCGGAGTAAAAGGGATTTCTCCTAAAACAGAAGCTGAGCTTCCCGGAGAAATTAATTTCTCTATTTCAATTCTCAAGCGTTCCAGGTCAATTCCTAAATTCTGTAAAACCGCACAGGCAACGCCCTCGCCTTCCCTTATCAAACCAAGCAGAATATGTTCTGTACCGATATAATCATGGTTAAAACGCCTTGCCTCTTCTTTGGCAAGGACCAAAACTTTTCTTGCACGCTCAGTAAATCTGTTAAACATCGCTGACCTCCTTATGAATAAGACAAATGCTTATGGAATTAAACAAAGATTACGCTTCGCCTAATCTCTCTCTCAAAATTTGCGCCCTGATAAAATCTCTTTCTCCTTCTTTCAATACCCGCGCTTCAACTTTTTGAAGATGCGCGGGCTGAATCATCAAAAACAAGTTGTTAAGTAACTCTCTGCTTATCTTATCAATTATACCTAAATCAAGGCCTAAAGACAATATAGAAAGATGACTTAATGCTTCTTTGCTGCTTACGAGGCGGCAGCTCCTTAAAACGCCGTAGGAGCGCCAAACGTTATCTTCAAGCTCAAGTTTATGTTTTTTTATCAAAACCGCGCGGGCATCTATTTCCTGCTCTTTCACCTGGTTAACTACTCCCGCTAAATTATCTATAACTTCCATTTCTGAAAGCCCCAGGCTTATCTGGTTTGAAATCTGGAAAAAATCTCCGAGAGCCTGTGTGCCTTCACCGAAGAAACCCCTGGTTGCGAAAGAAATTTTTGCAAGCAACTCAAGAACTTTGTTTATCCTCTTTGTAAACGTTAAAGCAGGAAGATGCAGCATGCAGGAAGCCCTAAGGGCAGTTCCTACATTTGTGGGGCAGGAAGTAAGATAACCAAGATTAGACATAAAAGAAAAATCCACCAGCTTGGCTATTGAATCATCAATTGCGTTTATTGTTTCGTAGGCCCTGTTTAAATCAAAGCCCGAAGCCATTGCCTGCATTCTTAAATGGTCTTCTTCGTTTATCATAAGCGCAACTTTCTCGTCAAGCGACAGGATAAGCCCTTTACCTTTTGTTGTATGCATATGTTCCTGGCTTATTAAGTGCCGCTCAAGAAGAAACTGCCTGTCTATGTCATCTATATCCTCCATCCTGAAAAAAACCGCTTCTTTTAAGAGATCTATCCTGGCGCGGGCTTCTTCCATTGTTTTTAGTATCTTTTCTTTTTGAGCAGATGAAGCGCGCGCAGGAAAAGGATAATCAGAAAAATTCCTTGCCAGGCGCACCCTTGATGAAAAGATTATTTCTGAAAACGGCCCTTTACCGCTTAACCAGGTATCTTTATTGTTTAACAGCTCTTCAAACATTTTGCTTCAAATAAACCTCATACTGATGCTGGATGCTAGATACTAGATATTTGTTGCTAATATCTAGGCAGATTTTTGTCCAAATTTTTTAAGTTCATCGCGCAGGCGGGCGGCTTCCTCGTATTCTTCAAGCTTTACGGCACGTTCAAGCCTTGCCCTTAATTCTTTTACGCTGTTTGAAAGAGAATCTTTTTGCGGAGACATCGCGGATTTACCGGCATACGTAAGAGAACCGTGTATTTTTTTAAGAAGAGGCATAATCTGCATCTTAAAAACAGAATAACACCTGCCGCAGCCAAGCCGTGCTTTCTTTTTAAAGTCGGCGTAAGTCAATCCGCAAAATTCGCATTTGACGGATATTTCCTTTTTCGGCGATTGAGCCGTATCCATTAAACCGGTTAAAAGCTCGGGGATGGTGAGATTGTCTTTAAGCTCCTGCGTTTTTACTTTGGTGCAGTGCTGGCAGATATGCATTTCAACCACTTTGTCGTTGATGATTTCAGTAAGATGGACTGTGGCTATATTTTTGTGGCAAATATCACAAAGCATTGGGTGGTTGATATGTTGTTAGGTTATTATGTTAACATGTTGATAAGCCTCAACTTGAAAACCTATCAACCTATTAACCTAAAAACCTATAAACTATATTTAACTCCGTCTGTTTTGGTAAGCTTCTTAAATCCCTGCATCAAAAGTTTTGTAATTTTCCCCGGTTTACCGTCTCCTATCTGCCTTCCGTCAACCTTAACAACAGGGATAATTTCCGCGGCAGTGCCGGTTAAAAAACACTCCTGGCTGTTGTACAATTCGTGGCGCGTTAAAACGTGCTCGTGGGTGGCAATTTTTGATTTACGTGCAACCGACAAAACCGCATCGCGGGTAATACCGCGAAGCGTCCCCATACATTGAGGGGGCGTATAGAGTTCCTCTTTCTCAACCACAAAAATATTATCCCCCGTGCACTCCGCAACATAACCAAGGTGATCAAGCATAAGAGCTTCTTCATAGCCGCAGTTAACCGCTTCAATCTTAGCTAAAATATTATTCAGATAGTTAAGCGACTTTATCTGCGGATTTAAGGCTTCCGGAATATTTCTTATTGTGGGAACCGTAATAATTGCCATTCCGTCGCGGTAAAGTTTTTCAGGATAAAGAGCAATTCTGTCGGCGATAACGACAACAGTTTCATTGCCCTTGCATTTCCTTGGGTCAAGCCCGAGATCTCCTTCTCCGCGCGAAACGATTAAGCGTATGTAAGCGTCTTTAAGCCCGTTTGCCTTAAGGGTTTTAGTAACGGCTTCAATCATTTCCCCTTTGCTCATTTTTATGGGAAGCATTATTGAATGAGCTGATTCAAAAAGCCTGTCAATGTGCTCGTCAAGCTTAAAAACCCGGCAATCGTAAGAACGGATACCCTCAAAAACACCGTCGCCGTATAAAAAGCCGTGGTCAAAAACAGAAACTTTCGCTTCCTCTCTCTCAACTAATTTTCCGTTTAAATATATCTTCATTGCTCCCCCTTTTTAGATAGATTAACTGTCCGCTATCTCTCCGCTTTTTATGGTTATTATCTTTTTGGCTCGTTTCGCGAGCTCAAGATTGTGCGTTACCAGAATAATTGTTTTTTGTTTTTCTGTGTTTAGCTTTTCAAGAAGTTCTACAACTTTATCCTGTGAATCCTTGTCAAGGTTTCCCGTAGGCTCATCGCATAGAATAAGCTCCGGGTCGTTTATAAGGGCCCTTGCCAGGGCTATTTTCTGGCGCTCTCCGCCGGAAAGCTGGGAAGGAAAAAAGTTTTTCCTTTCTTCCATGTTTAAATATTGTAACAAGGTTAAAGCCGTTTTAAAAGCAGATTTTGTCAATCTGCCGCATGCGGCTATCGCAATGTTTTCAAGGATGTTAAGCTCTTCTATCAAATGGTAGAACTGAAAAACAAACCCGATTTTGCGGTTTCTCCAAAAGGCGCGCTCGGCTTCCTTCATTTCGTAAATATTTTTTCCTTTATATGCGACTGTTCCGCTTGATGGCTCATCCAGCCCGCCTGCAATATGCAAAAGCGTGGATTTTCCCGCACCCGAGGGCCCGACTATCGCCATATAAGCTTTAGCCTCAATGCAGAGAGAAATGTTTTTAACCGCAAAAACTTCCTCCTGGCCGTTATGAAATTTTTTCCCTATGTTGGTAAGCTCAATTAAATTACTCATATCTTAAAGCCTCGCAGGGAGAAAGCCTGGACGCCCTTATCGCAGGAAACAAGCTTGAAATAAAAGAAAACAAAAGCCCCAAAACAGCAATTACAAATATATCGCGGTAATTAATAAAAACCGGCAGATATTCAATTGAATATATATCCACCGGAATTTTTACGAAATGATATTTCTGCATGAATAAACATAAGCCGAGCCCCGAAGTTGTACCCAGAAAAACTCCGATTACGCCCAGGAATACGCCCTGCAAGCTGAATATCGCAAGAATTTTTCCTGAAGTAAAACCAAGCGCCTTAAGCACGCCTATGTCCTTTGTTTTTTCAACTACCTTAACCATTAAGGTAGCAAAGATATTAAAAGAAGCGACCAGGGCAATTAAGCTAAGCAGCACAAACATTGTAAGCTTCTCAAGCTTAAGAGCCGAAAGCAATGCCTGGTTATCCATCCAGGTATTCACAGAAAGCCCTCTTGGAAATTCCTGCAGTATAATGCTTCTTATTTTTTTCGCTTCCATCGGGTTTTTTATGCGCACCCCCAGAAACATATAGTAGTTTGGAGAAAGATTTTTCGCTTTTTCCAAATCTGTTATCAGATAATTATTGTCTATGTCGTATATGCCCATCCTGAAAAATCCCCGTAAGTTTTCTTCTTTTAATTTAAAATTCTTATCAAGCGGGTAATATTCAAGCGTATCGGAAAGCCCAAGCCTGTCGTATAAACCCTCCCCCGCAAAGAAGCCTGCGTTTTTAAGGTCCTTTTTTACGTATTGGAAAAAATTCTTTGCTTCTGCTTCGTCATTAAAATCAATGCCTTTAACCATAAGCGGCACAATATACCTGTCAACCTTTGCAAAAACCTGGGTCTGGAGTATAACTGATGAATTCTCAACGCCTTTTATCTTATCAATTCTCTCCTTTACCGCGGGAAGCAATTCTCTTTCCGGAGTCTCTACGGTCAAATGATAATTAAACTTAAGGAGCCTGTCCATAAGGTCGTTATCAAAACCGTTCATTACCGACATTACAACTATTAAAGCAAAAACTCCGAGAGAAACGCCAAGGCAGGATATTACGCTGATAAAAGAAATGTGTTTTGCTCTTCCGCGCAGGAAATATCGTCTGGCCAGATAAAAACTAGCAAACATAATTATTATAAATTTTAAGTGAAGCTCAACGCGTCTAACAGCCGTGGCTTCTGATTTTTCAGGGTTTCTCCTCGGAGCGAAACCCTGAACCGTCCGCCTCTGGTGGACTGGTTCATGGGTAAGAGGGCGTAACCGGCGTTAAGCGCGGTTCGCAAATAAAACAAATTCTGCCTGATCTTAAGCTTTCTGTACTTCCGGTTCCTGATTTTGTTCTTCTTCGTTTATCGGTTTAAGCAACGGGAAAAGAATTACATCTCTTATTGAGGGCTGATTAAGAAGAAGCATAATAAGCCTGTCTATACCAATACCAAGCCCTGTAGCAGGAGGCATGGCGTAGGAAAGAGCCGTTACGAAGTCGCTGTCTATTTTTTTGGGAAGCTCCTCTTCTGTTTCCATCTGCTTTTTGAAGCGTTCTTTTTGTTCAATTGGGTCGTTTAACTCTGAATAAGCATTTGCCACCTCAAGGCCTGCGATAAAAAGCTCAAACCGCTCAACCAGATTAGGGTTGTCTTTTTTCTGCTTGGCAAGAGGCGAATTCCAGGTAAAAAAATCAACGATAAAAGCAGGTTTATTTTTGGGAAACTTTTTCTCAATGAGTTCTTCGGTAATATTTAAAATCTGACTGCGGCTTAAGCCCTTGCCCGTAAGATTAAGCTTTGCGGTAATCTTTTGCAAAAACACGTCCTGGTTATCCTCAGGAAGTATTCCGAATTCATCTTTAAAAAGCTCTGCAAAAGAAATCCTCTGCCAGGGAGGGGTTAAATCTATCTCTGTTTCCTGATATTTAAGAATAAGGCTCCCATCTGTTTCTTTTGCCAAAGAACAAAATAAATCTTCGCATACCTTCATCATATATTCATAATTATTGTAACAGCAGTAAGCTTCAAGCATGGTAAATTCCGGCGAATGCCTGGTTGAAATGCCTTCGTTCCTGAAACTGCGGTTTATTTCATAAACCCTGTCAAACCCGCCGACCAGCAAACGCTTAAGATAGAGCTCGGGCGCAATTCTTAAATAAACATCAAAGTCCAAAGCGTTATGATGCGTAACAAAAGGCCTGCCTGCAGCTCCTCCTGCTATTGTATGAAGCATGGGAGTTTCCACTTCCATAAACTTTAGATTTTCAAAAAAATCCCTTATTTTTGAAATTATGTGCGAACGTTTAAAAAAGATTTCCTTAACTTCCGGATTGGCAATTAAGTCAAGGTAGCGCTGGCGGTAGCGTATTTCAACATCGCGAAGGCCGTGCCATTTCTCAGGCAAAGGCAGAAGTATCTTTGAAAGCAATTTAAGCTCATCCACCAGAACGGTAAATTCTCCGGTATGGGTCTTAAAAAGTTTTCCTTTTACCCCTATAATATCGCCCGCGTCCAAATCCTTGAAAAGTTCGTAATATTTGCCCAAAATATCCAGCCTTGCGTAAATCTGGATTTTTCCGGTATAATCCGCAATATGGGCAAAACTTGACTTTCCGTGTTCTCTTTTCGTAACCAGCCTTCCTGCAACAGAAACCACCTTATTTTCCTCAAAAGAATCAAGGATTTCCTTGATAGTAGCCGGCTTATCAAAAGCAGTTTCCATGAAAGGATTACCGAAATTTGCGTTGATTTTGTCTAATTTTTCCTTACTCATATTCGTAGATTATATATAATATACCTATATATGTCAAATTAAATTGGTTTTTAGGTTATTAGGTTTAAGGTTGTATGTTTTAAGCCTACAAACCTATCAACATAACAGCCCAACAGCCATCATCATTGCAAAAATACCCCTATTGTGCTAATCTTTACTTGGTGATTTCGGAAAGACGGACTCCGCATATTAATTGTTATGATAAAAAAAAATAAAAAAATATTACTTCGGTTATTTTTAGTTTTTTCTATTTTTTTCCTTGCTTTAAAATTTTTAATACCTGCAATCATAACCATCAACAATGAACTTATTGATTTTATTGAGCAAGCATATATCGGCATTGCTATATTTTTCCTGCTAGCCTATCTGGCATGGGGGCTAGAAAATAAAAATAATATCATAAAAAAAATTCTCTCCTATACTGCAAAAGCGATATTATATTTGCTATTTGGGTATATATTGATTAAAAGTTTAGTACAAAATGTAATGGATTGGTTTTAAAAGATACGATCCTAATAAATCAATCCAGCGAGACCCCACCGCGCCGTTTTAACGGCGCGGTGGGCCGCTGATTTTTATGTTATAACTAAAATGGAAATACAAAATATCGAGAAAGAAATAATATATCTTCTTGCTATCAAGCAGTTTATTGATGAGATGGTAAACTTCGAAATTATCAATCTGCATGGCAATAATCCAGATGCTAATATTAGCTTCAATTCTATGACTCATCAAAAATTCTTTAATATTATCCTCGTTGATTTCTTATCTTGCTCAGATACTAAAATTCTAGGAGAAGAGCAGCCATATTTGCGTGCATTAGCCTCTATATGCGAAAAACCATTTTTCAACCAAAATAACTCCATCGGAAACCTGCAAAAATACACTCAAAACTTTAGGGACTGGCTAAATACAGAATTTACGGTAGAAAAAGTGTGGCTACCATTTATTGACCTTGAGACCAATCTATCCATTAAAAGAATTGAATTCATCAAAATATGCGGCAATCTTTCGAAGCATAACTTTTCAAGACTATCAGGAGTAGCAAAAGAAATTATAGAAATTTTTAAAAGAAATAGACATAATCTTACCGAAGAAGATGCACTAGCAATTTTTGAAGAATTTTACGATTGGTTCCATGATAATATTTTTAGCTATCACAGTAGTGCTATTGCCGAATTTCTTAATAATATTCGTTGGGGCATTTATGAATATTTACAGCCCGAATACAATAAATCTATTGTTTACATAGAGAACGATCACTATCATAGGTATAAATATACTTATCCTCCAAATGTAAATAATAAATTTGCAAAAGAGTGTTATTGGAATCTAATGAATGAGGTCCTTTCTAAGC
>JAQTUC010000176.1 GCA_028710385.1 Candidatus Omnitrophota bacterium | reverse complement strand
AATAAAGCAGGAAGATATACACGAAAAGGGCGCTTCAATAGAATGACGCAATAATGCGGAAGACCCGGAAAATAATTTTATGCCCTGCCCCGGAGCTATAAACTTCTGCTATATTCCCGGCGGAAAAGACGTAAGAATAGATACCCATATTTCCAGCGGTTACAAGATACCTTCATATTATGATTCATTGATAGCAAAGGCAATAACACGAGGCCAAACCCGCCAGGAAGCGCTTAGGAAGATGGAAAGAGTCCTGGATGAATTTATTATAGAGCCCATTAAGACAACAGCCGGGTTCTGCAAAGAGGTTATAACTGATCCTGATTTTCAAAGGGGGAAGTATAATACCGGGTTTTTACAGAAATTCATAGGTAAGGAGGAAGAGTGAACAGAAATGTAAGCTCCGAATACGGCCAGATAAAGATTCATAAAAGAGCGATAAGACAATTGGCAGAAGCCGCAGCTAAAAGCATAAAAGGCGTTAAGGCGGTTGGGTGGGAGTGCTACAGGTTTAAATGGCTGCTTAAATTTTTTGATTGGGCCGGCACCAGGATTGTATTTGACAGGGAAATGAGGATAGTCATACCCGTTGTGATTTTGTGGGAGGAAAACATCGTAGATGTTGCTTACGAGATTCAGAAAAAAGTTATTACACAAATGTTAAATGGACTTAATATAGACTCTCTTAGTGTTGACGTTAAAGTCAAAAAGGTAGAAAGGGGGTAAAAAATGGGTTTTCTTGCTATACTTGTTTATATTTTTATTTCATTCTTTCTGGGTTTTGTTTTGATAGGCTCTGCGGCAAATTTTCTTGATCTTTCAAATATCGTATTTTTCGTTGAGAGAGAATTGTTTTCTAATATCTTTTTCCGCTTTGCTTTCGGGCTGTCCGGGCTTTTGATTATTCTTTTCTGTGTGCGTTATATTCAGCATATTATTTACCGCAGGGAGCGCTCAATAGTTTCGGAATCCGAATACGGCAAGGTAAGCATTACGCTTTTTGCGATAGAAGATATGCTTAAGAACATGCTTGAAACAGAAAAGGGTTTTTCCCATACAAGGCCAAGAGTTTGCGCAGGAAAACGCGGCGTAACTGTTGTCATAAGAGGCAATGTGAACTCAGAGGTGAATTTCCTGTCCTTCACCAAAGAAGTCCAGGAAAGAGTCAGGGAAAAATTATTGAATCTTCTCGGCGAAGGCAAAGACATAAAAGTAAAGATAGAAATAAAGAAAATGCTGTTTAAGGGCGGGAAAAAAATAGTTGAAGTAGAAGAGCCTGAAATACCCTACAGATATTATTAAATGAGATAGTAACTTTTCAAACGCGAAGCGCGCCGAAAAGCTGCTTAAGCGAATTTAATCCTTGACACCTACCGTAACAAAAATATTAAGGTAAGTGTCAAGGATTTCTATAGAATATATTGGTTAGTGTGTATTTTAAAATAAAATAGAGATACTTGACACCCACCAGGATGTTTTAATTAAGGTAAGTGTCAAGTATCCAATTCGCACTATTATTTTTTTGCGTAAAAAGCGCTTAAAAAAATAATGTGCTCATTGGAGGTTAGCATGAAGGTTGGTATTCTTACCGGAGGAGGAGATTGCCCGGGTTTAAACCCTGTAATCAGAGCAGTAGTCAGAGCTGCTATAAACGATAATTGCGAAGTCGTAGGCATAAAATACGGCTGGAAGGGCCTGCTTGAGAAAGATTGTATGCCGCTTGATTTACGTTCTGTTTCAGGCATACTTCCGAAAGGCGGAACAATCCTTGGAACATCCCGCACTAATCCTTACAAGAAAGATAACGGCGTAGAAACAGCTAAGAAAAATTTTAAGGCGCTTTCTCTTGATGCGCTTATCGCAGTAGGCGGAGAAGATACCCTGGGGGTTGCAACAAAACTTTTTAAAGACGGTTTAAATACGGTCGGCGTTCCAAAGACAATTGATAATGATTTGGGCGCAACTGATTTTACATTCGGTTTTGACACAGCGGTAAATATTGTTATGGAATGTATTGACAGGCTGCATACAACGGCAGAATCGCATAACCGTATAATGGTGGTTGAAGTAATGGGAAGGCACGCCGGCTGGATAGCAGCTTATTCGGGAATTGCCGGAGGCGCAGATTATATTCTTGTTCCTGAAATTCCGATAGATATAGAAGAGCTTTGTTCTTCCATAAAAAAGCGCCACGAAAGAGGAAAAAATTTCAGCATTATAGTTGTTTCAGAAGGAGCGGCTTTTAAGAATAATGATTTAACGCTTCAGGAACAAAAACTTGATGAGTTCGGCCATGTGCGCCTTGGCGGCATAGGAGAGTCCCTTGGCAAGCTGATTGAAGAAAAAACAGGTTTTGAAACCAGGGTTACTGTCCTTGGCCATATTCAAAGGGGCGGTTCTCCCACGGCTTTTGACAGGGTTCTTGGAACAAGATTCGGAGTCAAAGCTTATGAGCTCGTTAAAAATAAAAAGTTCGGCAAAATGGTAAGCTTAAAAGGCAATGAAATTGTTGATGTCCCGCTTGAGGAAGCGACAAAAGCTTCAAAGA
>JAQTUC010000175.1 GCA_028710385.1 Candidatus Omnitrophota bacterium | reverse complement strand
TCCATATACCGAAAACAATAGATAATGATTTGCTGGTTACAGACCACTGTCCCGGTTTCGGAAGCGCGGCAAAGTTTGTGGCCTGCGCGGTCATGGGCGATAACCTTGACAACAGGTCATTGCCCGGAATAAAAATAAATGTTGTGATGGGAAGACACGCAGGTTTTTTGACCGCAGCTACCATTCTGGCAAGAAAGTACGAGGATGACGGCCCGCACCTGATATATGTTCCCGAAGCTGTTTTTGAAAAGGAAAAGTTTGCGGAAGATGTTAATAAGGTATATCAGAAACACGGAAGGGCTGTCATATGTGTTTCTGAAGGGGTGCATGATGAAAACGGCAATCCAATCTTTACAACCGGCGAGAAAGATTCGCATGGAAACGTGCAGTTGAGCGGAAGCGGAGCATTGGGCGATTATCTTGCGGCTGAAATTAAGGCAAAACTTAAGGTTAAAAGAGTCAGGGCTGATACTTTCGGGTATCTGCAGCGTTGTTTCCCGGGGGTGGTTTCCGAAATTGACGCGGAAGAGGCCAGGTTTGTAGGAGAAAAAGCAGTTCAGCTTGCGGCAGGCGCTAATATTGATGGCAGCGTAATAATCAGGCGCGCAGGCGGAAAAAGCTACAAGGCCGAGTTTGACAGGACAGACCTTAAAAATGTCGCTAAAAAGACAAAGCCGCTTGATAAAAAATATATAAATAAAGAGCGGAATAATATAACTGAAGAATATATAGACTACGTAAAACCGCTTGCGGGCAAACTCCCTGAAATAGGCAGATTCCATATCCATAAAATAGCGAAAATCCTGAATAAATAAACTTTTTCTTAAATGACCCCTTGACAAAATCCTGATAATTGTTAATATATATATTATTAATATATTAACAATAAGAAGGAGTTGACATGAGCCTGCAGCGCGAATTAAAGCTTCCACAGCCTTTTCAAAATAAAAAACATGAAGCGTTGCTCAATATTTTAAGGACAGCTTCTTTACTTTCAAAAAGAGGCGACAGTTTTTTTTCAAAGTATGAAGTAACAATGGCGCAGTTCAATTTGCTGATGGTTTTAAAGTACAGCGGACTGGCGCATTTAACACAAAGCGAAATAGCCGAAAGGCTGCTTGTTAACAGGGCGAATATAACAGGCCTTATAGACAGGCTTGAAAAAACAGGGCTTGTTGAGCGTATGCCGGATAAAAAAGACAGAAGGCATTATTTTATTACATTTACTTCCAAGGGCAGAAAGACCGTGGATCAGATTGAACAGGCGTATGATAAAGAGGTGAATTTACTAATGAGAGATATTTCGGACGCGGAAGCATCAGAAGTTATAAGGGTGATGGAGAAACTCAGAGAACCGGATGCATTATGAAAGAGATGATATTAAAGACAGGGGATTCCGAAAAAATATACGCCAACTGGCATAAAGAAGGGTATGACAACTGCCTTCTCATCAGCCATGGTTTTCTGCAGTATAAAGACTCGCAAACGTTTTCAGAGCTTGCATCCCGTTTTTCTTTATTTATGGATGTTTTGAGCATTGATTTAAGGGGCCACGGTAAAAGCTCGGGAGTTTTTACCTACGGTTCGAAAGAGAAATTGGATGTTTCCGCCGCGCTGGATTTTATAAGCGGGAAATACGCAAAAATATTTATAATGGGATTTTCACTCGGCGCTTCGGCGTCTCTTCAGGCCGCTGCCGGAAGAAAGGATGTGACTGGTTTAATACTTGTAAGCATACCCTCTTATTTTCATAAAATATTTCCTAAGTTCTGGACTCTTGAGGCCATCAGAACATTAATAACAAGCATAGGCTCAGGGAAAAAGGTCAGGGGTTTTAACCTGTTTTATAAGAAAAAAGACAACACGGCCGTTATCAGAGAGATTTTAGCGCCGGCCCTTATTATATACGCTTCACATGACTGGCTTGTGGGAAACAGCCACGTTGCGGATATAAAAAAAGAAGCTCCGGCAAATGTTGAATTTATTGGATTTGAGGGGCCGCAGCACGCCGAGCATATTTTTGAAAAAAATAAAGATGAATTTATATATAAAATACTGAAATGGATTAAAACCATAGTAAATCCCTTTGGAGAAACAGGTTCTCCTGCGGGAGAAAAGAAGGGAGTAAAAGGGTATGAATAAATGTCCTGTAAATCTGTACCAGTGGACTTGGCTGAAACGCCATCTTGAGTGGTGGAAATCCCTGAATATCATTTCGCCGGAAACCGCGGGCAAGATTACCGATTTGTACACATTTGAAAAGGTTCCGGAAAAACGCCACCCGTCTCTTTCAGCGCCGGTGAAAATTTTGACTGTATTCGGCTCAATATTTGTGGGCCTGGGAATAATTTTATTTATTTCATTTAACTGGAAACATATGGGGCCTTTCTTCAAGATCGGCACGGTTTCGGCTCTTGTATTTGTTTGCCATGCTCTTGCGGCATTGCTGTACAGTAAAAAATACGAGAAAAGCGCGGTCAGCCTTTCTTTGCTCGGAAATATTATTTTCGGCGCCGACATATACCTTGTGGCTCAGGTATTCAACATAATAAGCAGG
>JAQTUC010000055.1 GCA_028710385.1 Candidatus Omnitrophota bacterium | reverse complement strand
GGCATTATTAACGACTCAATCGTGCAGGAAGCAGCCAGACAGGAAATCATAAGAAGGTATTTCAGGTACACCTGCGAATACATTATGGGTTTTGCCGACAAAGATTCAGTGCAGAGAATTGAGCTTCTTATGGAAGAATTCGGCCTTTCTCCTGAAAACAGAAAAGTAGTTGAGCCTGCGCGAAAAGCCGCTCAGGATGCACAGCAGAAAAATAAAAACAACCTAAGCGTGTTTTGCGGCGCAGCAATTGAGCTTTCATCCGGAAAAATAATTACCGGTAAAAATTCAAATCTTATGCATTCCGCTTCAAGCGTTGTTTTAAATGCCATAAAATTCCTTGCAGAAATACCGGACAAAATACACTTGCTGGCTCCAAACATACTTGAATCTATACAGAATCTAAAGAAAAACACACTTGATGAAAAAGCAGTTAATTTAGACCTTGAAGAAACAATGATTGCGCTTTCTATAAGCGCTGCCGCAAATCCGGCTGCGCAAGTTGCCATGGAGAAACTTAAAGAATTGAAAAATTGTGAAATACATTTAACGCACATTCCAACTCCGGGAGACGAAGCTGGGTTACGCAGGCTTGGATTAAACATAACCGCTGACCCTAATTTTTCCAGTAAAAACCTTTTCGTGGTGTAAAATGATTGAATATAAAAATAAATTTATTTTTATCGCCGGGCCGTGCGTGATAGAAAATACGCGTAAAGCTTACGATATTGCCGCATACCTTAAAGATTTAACAGCGAAATACCCGTTATTGTTTGTTTTTAAGGCAAGCTTTGACAAGGCCAACAGGACATCTCTGAAATCCTTCAGGGGCCCGGGGCTTAGCTCCGGAATAAAGGCGCTGGAAAACATAAAAAAACGCCTGAATGTCCCTGTATTAAGCGACATTCACTGCAGGCACCAGATAAAATACGTAAAAGACGCATTAGATGTAATACAGATACCTGCTTTTTTGTGCCGGCAGACAGACTTAATAGTTGAAGCGGCGAAAACAAAAAAAATAATAAATATAAAAAAAGGCCAGTTCCTTGCCCCGGATGATGTTAAATATATTGTTGAAAAAGTGGAGTCCTGCAAAAATAAAAATATACTGATTACCGAACGCGGAACTTCTTTCGGTTACAACAACCTTGTTGTGGATTTCAGGGCGTTTCCGATAATGAAAAAAATCGGTTATCCTGTAATTTTTGACGTAACGCACTCGCTGCAAAGGCCGTCAGCCGCCGGAGGCATTTCCGGAGGAGACAGTGAATTTGTAGATTCGTTAAGCCTGGCAGGCGCTGCCTGCGGGATAGACGGTTTATTCATGGAAGTCCATCCAGACCCCAAAAAAGCTTTATCCGATAAACACACATCATATGATATACATAGGCTAGACAACCTTATTTCAAAAATAATGAAAGTGCGGGAGGCGCTAAATGGATAGATTTAAATCTGCGGAAATAATAGGCTGGGCCAAGGAAGTGCTTTCCATAGAAGCAGAAGGCATAGCAAGCCTTGAAGACAGCCTGGATGAAAATTTTTTAAATGCCATACGGATACTTTCAGCCTGCAAAGGAAAAATAGTTGTAACAGGAATGGGTAAAGCGGGGATTATAGGCCAGAAATTTTCCGCGACACTTTCCTCAACCGGAACTTCCAGCTTTTGGCTGCATGCCGCAGAAGCTGTGCATGGAGACCTTGGAAGAATA
Source organism: Candidatus Omnitrophota bacterium (assembly GCA_028710385.1). Taxonomy (GTDB): domain Bacteria; phylum Omnitrophota; class Gorgyraeia; order Duberdicusellales; family 4484-171; genus JAJYOP01. Next base: position 8,255 of record JAQTUC010000055.1, on the reverse strand, counting down.
GAGGAAAATGATGTTGTGGTTGTACTGTCATACAGCGGAGAGACAGAGGAAATTAAAAATCTCATTCCTTTCATACGCCAGATAGGAGCAAAAATAATTGCAATCACCGGCAATTTGCGCTCAAGCTTAAGCCGTTATGTTGACGGATTTATAAATGTGAAAATAAATAAAGAGGCATGTCCGCTGGGCCTGGCCCCCACAACCTCAACCACGGCTATGTTAGCTGCGTGCGACGCTGTTTCTGTTACACTTCAGAAAATAAAAGGCTTTGAAGAAAAGGATTTTGCTTTTTTCCATCCGCGCGGCTCGCTTGGGAGAAAGCTTCTTCTCAGGGTTAAGGACATTATGAGAAAAAAACGGTTTAACCCCGTTGTGGGCCAGGATATGCTGGTTAAAGATGTTTTGGTTAAGATAACTTCTGCGCACGCAGGCGCTGCTTCTGTTGTTGATGCTTCAAAAAAGCTGGTTGGCATATTTACTGACGGGGACTTAAGGAGAAATCTTGAACGTTATCCGAATTTGCTTAGAAAAAAAGTAAAAGACGTAATGACAAAAGGCCCGGTAGTGGTTAAGGATGATGATTTGGCTTCCCAGGCGCTTAAGGTGCTGGAAGGGAAAAAGATTGACGAAGTGCCTGTGGTTGATAAAAATTACTGCCCGGTCGGAATGTTGGACGTTCAGGATTTAATTGCCGCAGGAATATTGTAACAGGTTTAAATTTCCAAAAAATCTGCAAATGAATTACAAAAACAACCTTTTTAAAAATGTTAAATTATTGATACTGGACGTAGACGGCGTGCTTACCCGCGGAGAAATAATTTACGACGACAAAGGCAGGGAGTTTAAGGTTTTCAATGTCCAGGACGGCCTGGGGGTTTCTCTTTTGGGAAAAGCCGGGATAAAAACAATCCTTTTGACGGCAAGGGATTCTGCTGTTGTGCATAGGCGCGCAAAAGATATGCGCGTTAGCGAGGTTATCGCAGGGGTGCTGCCCAAAGAAAGCGTTCTTGCCTCAATTTGCGCTAAATACAAAGTGAAACCAAAAGATATCTGTTTTGTCGGCGATGACCTTATAGATGTCGGGCTCATGGAACGCATAGGAGTGCCTGCTACTGTTTCAGATGCTCCAAAAGCAGTTAAAAAATATGCTTCTTACGTTACCAAAAGGGGCGGGGGGAAGGGCGCGGTCAGGGAAATAATTGAACTTATATGGCAAGCCCAGCATCTTGAAGATAGAATACTTAAAATTGTCAAAAATCTCGCAAAATAGCATCCAAAGTGTTGACTTTGAGGTGTAATCTGGTATATTAAATGGTCTTTGGTTTTTACTGAAAATAAACAATGTTAATTAAAAAAATCTGCTTATTATTGGTCAACCTGTCTTTACCTTTTTTGCTTTTTGCCGAGCCGGCTTCTTCCTCAAAATTGGATGCCAACTCACAGCAAAAAATAAAGGATTTTTATCTTTCAAATCTTAAGGAGGATGGCTCAAAAGATTGGGAAGTAAAAGGGAAAGAAGCAATATTACACGATAAATATGTGGATATAGACAAGATGGAAGCAAAGTATTATTCGGATAAAGATACAATCCAGGTAAAATCAGAGAAAGCGAAAGTAGACAGAGAAACAAAAAACGCAGATTTACAGGACAATGTGGAGCTTAAAATACCCAATAAAGACGGCACTTTCGTGACTGTTAACTGCTCCGGGCCGCTTGAAATGAGATACAACGACGGCATGGCGGTTTTTAACAATAATGTCGTGGTTGACAACGCGCAGGGGAAACTTTATTCCGATAAAGCAACTGTTTATTTTGACACAAAAGACAAAACAAAAATGAAAATAGTAGCTGAGGGGCACGTAAAAATAGTTAAAGAAAACAACATTGCTTTTGCCGATAAAGCCACATACACAGGCGAAAGCAAAAACGTGGTTCTTGAAGGAAGCCCGCGTTTGATTTATTTTTCTAAGAAAAATGAAACTCCTGGAAATAAATAATCTGTCCAAGTCGTACGGAACAAAAACCGTTGTCCGCGGCGTTTCGCTTTCCGTTAAGCGCGGAGAAATTGTCGGTTTGCTTGGCCCAAACGGCGCAGGCAAGACTACAACTTTTTATATGGTTGTGGGAATAATTGCTCCGGATGAAGGAAACATTATGTTTGATAACCAGGATATTACAAATTTGCCGATACATATAAGGTCGCGTTATGGCATGGGGTATCTTTCGCAGGATCCTTCAATTTTCAGGAAACTCACTGTTGAAGACAACATAATGGCTATCCTTGAAATGCTTCCACTTACACGAATAGAACGCGTAAAAAGACTGGAAGAGCTTCTTAAGGAGCTCAACATCTCGCATTTACGCAAAAACAAAGCCTACACTTTAAGCGGCGGAGAAATGCGACGGCTTGAAATTACAAGGGCGCTGGTTACAAATCCTTCTTTTTTGCTTTTGGATGAGCCCTTTTCCGGAATAGACCCGATAGTTGTCGGCGAAGCAAAAGAAATAATTGTGGAACTTAAGAGAAAAGGCATAGGAATTTTGCTTACGGATCATAACGTAAGAGAAACGCTTTCCATAACGGACAGGGCCTATCTTATAGCCGAAGGGAGAATTCTTATTTCCGGCACATCCAACGATTTGGTAAATGACCCAAAAGCCAGAGAAATATATTTAGGTAAAGATTTTTCAATGTAGCATCGGAGGTGGCAATGAAAGTAGAAATTAAAAAGGTAGATAAACTTAAGAGAATAATAAAGGCCCAGCTAAGCGGAGAGGACTTTGAGAAGGAGAAAAAGGAAGCCTATAAAGAAATAGGGAAAAGCATGAAAATTGACGGCTTTCGGCAGGGCACAGCTCCTCTGGAAGTCCTTGAAAAGCATCATTCCAAGGCGCTTAAAGAAGAATTTTTGCGCAAAATGCTTCCGGTATATTATGAAAAAGCTATTACCGAAGTTAATTTGACCCCTGCCGGCCTTCCTCGTATTTACGATGTTGAGCTCACCGACGCGCAACTTTCTTTCGCTGCTGAATTCAATGTAAGGCCGGAAATAGAGCTTAAGGAAACCGACTACCGCGGAATAAAAATCAAGGAGAAGAAGTTTGAAATAAAAGAAGAAGAAATAGAAAAAGTAATAGCCAATCTTAAAGAAGGAATCAAAAAAACATTAAATAAGGATTTAACCGACGATGAATTATGCAAATGGGCGGGGTATGCCACAGCTTCGGAATTTAAAGACGCCGTCAGGATAGAAATTTCCATAGAGAAACTGCGCGAACGCAGGAAAAGAATAGACAGTTCAATAAGCCAGCACCTCTTGAAAACAATTGACACGGCGCTTCCGCAGAATGAAGTTGAACATTACCACAAGGAGCTTGTTAACCGCGAAATTCATAATCTGAAACTTCGCAACGTTCCCGATGAAGACATTGAAAAATACAAAAAAGAAATTGAAGACAAGCTCAAACCGCTCGCGGAAGATGAAATAAAGCTTTACTATATCCTGGAAGCTATCGCAAAAAAAGAAAGCCTAAAGGCGGAAAATAATTTGGGAGAAGTTGTTCTTGGATTTTTGTTAAGTGTCGCAAAATACGAATAACCTTCCTGAATCAGCAAGAAAGGAGTAGAAAATGAAAAACCAAATGTATGTTCCAATGGTAATTGAGCAGTCAGGCAGAGTTGAAAGAGCATACGATATCTACTCAAGGCTTCTTAAAGACAGAATAATCTTTATAGGCACGCCTATTGACGATAATGTCGCAAACGTAATAATTGCGCAGATGCTGTTTTTGCAGATGGAAGACGTAAACAAAGAAATAAATCTGTACATAAATACCCCCGGCGGAGTAATCACTGCGGGGCTTGCTATTTATGACACTATGCAATTTGTGAAATGCGATGTGGCAACCTACTGTGTGGGGCAGGCTTCATCAATGGGCGCAATTTTACTTTGTGCCGGCACAAAAGGCAAAAGATTTACGCTTCCTAACTCAAGAATTATGATTCATCAGCCCTGGGGCGGAGCGCAGGGAAGCGCTGAGGATATTTCCCGTCAAACAAAAGAAATTCTTCGCCTAAGGGAAAAGGTAAATGAAATTCTTTCCACGCATACTGGAAAAAGCGTTGATAAAGTAAGAGAAGATACTGACCGTGATTATTTTATGAGCGCGCAGGAAGCAAAAGAATACGGTATAGTTGACGAAGTTATCGTTTCCACGAAAGAAAAAAAATAAACATAACAAAACAATTGTAACATTATAAAGGAGGAACAATGAAGCGTAGATACCTGATGACTCCAGGGCCTTCCCCGGTTCCGGCTGTAATCCGCGAAGCCTTAGCAACCGAAATAATGCACCACAGAACGGATGAATTCATTGAAATACTTAAAGAAACAAACGAAGGATTAAAATATGTCTTTTGTACAAAAAATCCCGTATTAACTCTTGCGTCTTCCGGTACCGGAGCGATGGAAGCGGCAGTAACCAACTTTTTTTCTGCCAAAGATAAAGTTCTGGTAATAGTCGGCGGAAAATTCGGCGAGCGTTGGGCGGAAATAACAAAAAGCTACGGCCTTGACGTAGTTCAAATGGATGTTGCCTTAGGCGAAAGTCCTACGGTTGAAGGCGTTAAAAAAATGCTGGATGCAAATAAGGATATTAAAGGTATTTTTACCACCCTGTGCGAAACATCAACGGCAACAGTTTTTGACATTAAAGGAATAGCTTCCTTAACAAAGGACAAAAATATTTTGCTTACGGTTGACGCCATAAGCGGCCTTGGGCAGGATGCACTTTTGACCGATGAGTGGGGCGTTGATGTTGTTATAACCGGTTCTCAGAAAGGGTTTATGCTTCCTCCCGGGCTTGCATTTATGAGCGTAAGCGAAAAAGCAAAAGGCTTTATAAAAACCTCAACGCTTCCTAAGTATTACTTTAGCCTTGCAAAAGCTTTAAAGTCCTACGAGAAAAACGACACGCCTTTTACCCCGGCAGTAAACCTGATAATGGGGTTAAAAATAAGCATTGATTTGATTAAAAAAGACGGCATTGAAAATATGTGGGCAAATTTCAGGAAAATGTCACTGGCGGCACAGGAAGCAGCCAAAGCGTTGGGGCTTGAAGTTTTCTCCAAGCATCCTTCATCATCTCTTACCGCAATAGTTGCGCCAAGCGGAATAAACGCCAAGGATGTTGTAAAAAAAATGCGCAAAGAATACGGAGTAAGCATTGCGGCTGGCCAGGGCGAGCTTGAGCAGAAAATTTTTAGGATAGCGCATATGGGCTGGATAAACGGCCAGGACCTCATGATGTGTTTTTCACTTCTTGAAAAAGTGCTTCGCGACTGCGGGTATACAAACTTTAAATTAGGGGCATCTGTTGCAAAGCTTCAGGAGGTTATTTATGGCTAAAGTCATAGTGTGCGATAAATTGTCGGAGGAAGGCGTTAAGATACTGAAAGATGCCGGCTTCGCTGTTGACTGCAAATATAAACTACCCCCGGAAGAACTTAAAAAAATAATCGGCGAATATGACGCTGCTGTTGTGCGAAGCGATACCAAATTTACAAAAGACATAATTGAGCAGGGCCACAATCTTAAGGTTATAGGCCGCGCAGGCGTGGGGCTTGATAACGTAGATCTCGCAGCAGCAACGAAAAAAGGGATAATTGTAATGAACTCTCCCGGTGGAAACACCATATCCACCTGCGAGCACGCATTTGCTATGATGCTTGCGGTTGCAAGAAATATCCCGCTTGCGAATATTTCTCTTAAAAGCAAACAATGGGAACGCTCAAAATTTAAGGGCGTTGAACTATACTCCAAAACCATAGGCATATTAGGTTTAGGCAGAATCGGAAAAGAATTCGCAAAACGGGCGCAGGCATTCGGTATGGAAGTTATAGCAATGGATCCGTTTGTCTCGGAGGAAGTCGCCAAATCTCTTAGTATAAAAATGGTAGATCTTACGGAACTTTTGAAAAATTCCGATTTTATTACGATACACACTCCGGTTACAGCCCAAACGCGGAATATGATTTCCGAAAAAGAGCTCGCTCTCATGAAACCAAAAGCTTTCTTGATTAACTGCGCCAGAGGAGAAGTGGTGGATGAAAATGCTTTGTACCAGGCGCTGAAGGACAAAAAAATTGCCGGAGCGGCCCTTGATGTTTTCTCCAAGGAACCGCCGTTTGATATAAAGCTGCTTGAGCTTGATAATGTTATAGTCACGCCGCACCTTGGCGCATCCACTGAAGAAGCGCAGCTAAACGTTGCAATTGAGATAGCGCACTGCATTAAGGATGCGCTGCTTGGCAAAGCCATACGCAATGCCGCAAATTACGTGCAGCTTGACCCGGAAACTTACAAAATTATACAGCCGTTTTTTGAGCTTTCAGAAAAAATGGGCAAATTTATAGCGCAAACAGTTGAAGGCGGCACAAAAGAAATAAAACTTTATTATCTTGGCGCTGTTTCCGCTTATAAGGTTGACGTTCTTACCCTGGCCTTCATGAAAGGTTTTTTATCCGGGCAGTTAATACAGGATGTAAATTATATCAATGCGCTTGAAATAGCCAAAGGCCGCGGAATTAAAATAGAGCAGATAAAGGTTGCGGACGAAGAGGAATATGTAAGCTCAATACGCGTGAAAGTTATAACAGATAAATCCGAGCAGCTTTTAGAAGGGACTCTTTTTGCCAACAAAGAGGCGCGTTTCGTTAAAATGGATGACGTATATACGGAAGTTTACCCTTCCGAATATATGCTTGTGATAAACAACTGGGACAAACCAGGAACCATAGGATTTCTAGGAACAACTCTGGGAAATCATCAGGTAAATATAGCCGGCATGAGTTTGGGCCGCCGCGCTCAAAACAATACCGCGCTTACAATCTTTAACCTGGATAACCCGTTAAACGACCAGGTAATAAAAGAAATTTCTTCCAACAAAAATATTGTATCGCTTAAATTCGTAAAATTATAACAGGCGGAAAAAAATTAATGGGGAGGGAAATGAAGAAAATAATTTTTCTGTTGTGTTTTTGCGGTTTAGCGTTTGCATCGCACGCCGAAAACATCACTGTAATTTATACGGGCAATTCTTACTCTTCGTTGTATCCCTGCGGCCACTGCCCTTCATCCGTCGGCGGAGGAGTTGTGCGGCGCGCAACAGTAATAAATGAAACCAAATCAAAGTCAAAGAATGTAATACTCATAGATGCCGGAAATTTCAGCGCAGGCGGCCCTTTGGATGAAAACAAAACTACCCTGGAAGCAGACAGGGCACGGACAACATATTATTACAAGACCCTTAAAGCAATGGGCTATGATGTTGTTGGGCTTGGCGACTCGGACTTTAATTTCGGCATAGATTACATAAGGGACAATATCCGGAAAACCGGCCTTAAGGCAATCAGCGCTAATTTCAGCCTTGACGGAGTTTCGCCTTATTTTATAAAAGAATTTTCCGGTTTTAAAATCGCAGTTATAGGCCTTACCCCACAGGTCCCTGCTCCAAGAACACCTATTAAGTTAACCGATTACGAAACAGCGCTTAAGGCCTCTATTGATAAAATAAAATCAAAAGTAAGCCTTATCATTCTGGTTTCTCCTCTCGGAGATAAAATTAACAGCGAAATTGCGGCAAAATATCCCGATGTAAACCTGATATTATCAAGCGGAAATCTGCTAAGCTCAAATGACTCAGAGAAAATAAACGATACATTTTTGTTAAGGCCGTCTTATCTTGCCAAGGAAATGAGAATAGCAAATATAGAAATAAAAAACAAAAAAATCGCTAAATTAGATTTAAAAAAGGAAAAGCTGGCTCTAACCGTTAAGGAAAACCCTGAAATAAAAAAGATAATTCCTGCCTGCTTTAAAGACGGCGATTGCCAGAAAAAAGAAGGTTTATCCGTAGTCTGTCAGAATCGCGGTGCCGAGACAGCTTCCTGCATGTACTTTGAGCCGAACAAAATAGAGGTTACGGCAATTACGGACACCGCCTGCTCTTATTGCACAATAGACCTGACAAAAGCTTTTCTTAAGGATATATTTTTGGGTGTAAGCTTTAAAATTATTGACTACAAAGACGCCCAGGGGAAAGAGCTTATAAAAAAATATAACATAGTAAGCTTGCCTGCGTTTATTTTGCCTCCTGAGATAAAAAAAGAGCAGGATTTTCCGGAACTCCTAAAATTTCTGGATGAAAAAAACGGTGATTTCCTGCTTAAACCGCAGCTTTCCGGCTTATTCAT
>JAQTUC010000174.1 GCA_028710385.1 Candidatus Omnitrophota bacterium | reverse complement strand
GGAAAAATTAATTAAAATAATGCCTTCGGCAAGCGAACCTTTCGCGGCTTTGGCTTTTAAGATACAAACCGATCCGCATGTGGGTAAGCTTGTTTATTTTAGAGTTTATTCAGGGCACTTAGAGGCTGGTTCATATATTTTAAACAGTACTAAAAACAAAAAAGAGAGAGTAAGCAGAATTCTGCAAATGCATGCCAATCAAAAAGAAAACAGAAATACAATTTCTGCAGGCGATATTGGAGCAGCAGTCGGTTTAGGCAGCACTGTGACCGGAGACACGCTTTGCAGCGAGGACAGGCCGGTTATTTTAGAGTCGATAGAGTTTCCGGAGCCGGTTGTTTCTATAAGCCTAAAACCAAAAACCAGGCAAGACCAGGATAGATTGAGTAAAGCGATAATGAAACTGGTTGAAGAAGATCCAACGTTTGCTTTTGAAACCGATGAGGATACTAATGAAATAATTCTTTCCGGAATGGGCGAATTGCATTTAGAAATAATGGTAGATAGATTAAAGGAAGAATTTAAGGTTGATGCAGAAATGAGCCCGCCTAAGGTCGCCTACAAGGAGACAATTTTAAAAGCAGCCACCGGAGAATATAAACATATAAAACAAACCGGCGGCCATGGACAATACGGACATGTAGTTATAGAGTTTGCGCCTTCTGAAAGAGGAAAGGGTTTTACGTTTGAAAGCAAAATAAAAGGCGGATCAATCCCGCAAAATTTTATACCTTCGATACAAAAAGGCTTAATTGAAGTTATGAAAAAAAGCGTATACGCAGGTTTTCCGGCAGTAGATATAACGGCAACGCTTCTTGACGGTTCATTTCACGAAGTTGATTCATCGGATATTGCTTTTCGTCTTGCGGCAATGGGTTGTTATAGAGAAACTTTTCTGAAGGCATCGCCGGCTCTTATTGAGCCATATATGCTTATAGAAGTTCTTACTCCGGAAGAATATTTAAGCAGCATCGTCGGTTATATTTGTTCAAAGCGAGGCAAGATAATTAACATCGAGGATAAAAGTAATCAGAAATTAGTTATATCAGAGGCGCCGCTTGGCGAGATGTTTGGCTACTCGCAAATTTTCCGTTCGCTATCGAGCGGCCGCGCTACTTTTAGTATGGAATTTTTAAAATATGAGCCGCTCCCGCCAAATCTTGCCGAAAAAATCGTCGCTGAAAAAAAGAAAGAGAAAGAAGCACAGAATAAGTAGGAAGGCACCGTAAAAGCGCAAAAGTCCGCAAAGTCGCAAAAAATCCTTTGTGTTTTTGCGGCATTTTGCGGCTTTGCGGTGTAAATCCTTGACAAAAAAAAATTTTCAAATATAATTCTTTATTCGCGGATCTAAAAAATATTATTTTATCCATATTGCGGTTTAAAATTATAAAAAACTGTCTTCATCGGTTCCTGCGTTAAACAATTATCGTCTCAAGCTTACTGAAACCGCAAAAAAGAAAGGATATTGTTATGTCTTGGTTTAAGTCTCCATGGGTATGCAAATTTTTTGGCCACCGTTTTGCACTGGTTAACGATCTGAGAGAAGGCTTGATCAAGCGTCAAAGGATTGTCTATCGCTGTTTAAGGTGCAGTAGCCCGATGATTGTGCGAGAAAGCGACCGAAGGACCGAAGAGCGCCGTCAGGCCCAAAGAAGGCGCAGTACAAGAGGCCGTGATGATCGAAGGCACAACGAAAGAAGGCGGATTTACACTACGCATCATGATGTCCCGCATTTAATGCACGGCTAGCCTGCAAACCAAAATTAATATCAGGCAGATAATGTAAATCTATGTGTAGGGAACGGTTTTAAACCGTTCCCTACAATTTTTCCAGCGAAAAAGGTCAATAAAAAGCAGAACCCGCCAATCCACCAATTCGTTATATTTTTATAAAATTAATCTACGTATTAAGCGCTACGGGCTTATTAGTGTTATGTGTTAAAGTATAAGGAGGTATTGTATGGATAAGAAAGAAACATATGTCGCAAAGTTAGAAGAGCAGTTAAAAGAATGGGGGATTCATCTTGACGAATTAAGAACAAAATCAGGGAAGGTAAAGGTTGAGCTTAAAAGCGAATACGATAAGGATATGAAAATTTTGCATAGTAAATATGAAGAGACTAAAAAGCGCACCTTAGAATTAAAGCAAAGCAGTGCTGAGGCCTGGAAAGAATTATCTTCCGGGATGGATAAAGCAGGTAAAGAATTAGGAAGCGGCATCAAGAACGCGTTAGATAAGTTTAAATAATTGTACAGCTCCGCTTTAATATCACTTTGAGTTAATTATTTCCAGCGGTTACAGTCAGGGTTACGAAATCCCTTTCGGACAGGCTTTGCTCCTCGTATCGGTTACCCGCCAGACAAAAGCAAGGCAAGGCAGGCGCCTAACGGTAACGTCTATGAAAAGAAATAACCAAGATACAAGAAACAATAAACAAATTACAATGAACAAATTACAAACAATACTGTATAATTCAAGAGATGTGTTTACATCTCTAACAGTTCTTTGAAAATAAAAAGAGGTCATTGGCTAAGCCTCAAACTGTCGTAAAATAGTGTTTGGACTAGAAACACTAACAACAGCAAGGAGG
>JAQTUC010000173.1 GCA_028710385.1 Candidatus Omnitrophota bacterium | reverse complement strand
GATAAGCCATAAAAACGGAAAACTTGCTGATGTTCTCTATAATGCATCTGTTTATAAAGATGCCGGCGGGAAAGTATTGGGCGTTTTTGCTGCAGCGCGCGACATAAGCGCACGCAAAAAAGCCGAAGTGGCCGTGCGCACAGAACGCAAGCGGTTTGAAGACATGCTTGAAAGCCTTCCCGTAATGATATGCCTTTTGTCCCAGGACTATAGTGTAATTTTTGCGAACAAATCTTTCCGTGAAAAATTCGGCGAAGCAAATGGCAGGCATTGTTATGAATATTGTTTTAGGAAAAATGAACCATGCGATTTCTGCGAATCGTTTATTGTGCTTAAGACCGGCAAGCCCCATCACTGGGAATGCAAATGCCCGGACGGCAGCATCTTAGATGCCTATGATTTTCCTTTTAAGGATATTGACGGCTCGCCTTTAATACTGGAAATGGATATAGATATTACGAATTATCGTAAAACCCAACAGGCTCTTTTGTCTGCGCAAAAAGAAGTGGAGGAAAGGAAGCGCCTTTCTGACATAGGAGTCTTGGCAGCAACAGTTGCCCATGAATTGAGAAATCCCCTTGCTGCTATAAATATCGCAGCACATAACATAAAACGAAAAACTAAAGATTCAAATTTGGACAAGCACCTTGCCAATATAAGTAAAAAAGTAGCAGAAAGCGACCAGATTATTAATAACTTATTATTTTATTCACGGCTCAAGACGCCGCACCGTGAAGCAATCAAAATATGCGATATCCTTGAGGAATGTATTGCGAATATGCAAAAACTGAATAGTAAGGCGCCGGCGGTTTTTAAGAACCTTAGGCTCGTCAAAGATGCCACGATAGAAGCGGACCAGCTGCAGATTAAGGAAGTATTTAACAATCTATTAAGCAACGCCTACGATGCAATTCCGGAAAAGAAAGGAAAGATTAAGATTACAGCCGGGAGCGAAGATGGGTTTATAAAGATAATTGTTGAAGACAACGGCAGCGGCATAAATAAAGATATATTGGATAAGGTGTTAGATCCTTTCTTTACCACTAAGGCAAAAGGAACTGGCCTTGGCTTATCAATATGTAACCAGATAGTTGCTCTGCATAGAGGAAAAATAGATATCAAAAGCGCACCAGGGCAAGGTGCTTCTGTTATTGTATATTTGCCTGAAAATAAGAAGGTAGAATGATTGCTAAACGAATCCTTATAACAGATGATGATCTGGAGTTCTGCGAGGAAGTTTCCGAATTATTAAGAGGAGAGGGCTATATCGCCGACTTTGTGTGTGATTTTTGCAAAGTTGAAGGGCTTATACGCAATGGCTCTTATGAAATTATTTTTTTGGATTATAAAATGCCGGGGCTTACAGGAGTAGATATTCTAAAAAAAATTAAATCCTACAATGTTAAGATGACCATTTTTCTTGTTTCCGGCAGGCCTTTTTTGGAGGATGTGCTTAAGGAAGAAAATCTATCGGACATGGTTAGCGGCATTCTGAAGAAACCAATCAAACCGGAAGAATTCCTTGAGAAAATAAAAAATTCTTAAGATGTATTGTCTATGAATGCCCTGCCGCGATAAGCAGATTTTTCACCTGTTATGTCAGTTCTGCCAATCAAAACCACTTGAAGACCGTTTGCCCCGGAGTATAATATTATTTTAATTATTTATTAAAATAATATCAAAAGGAGGCGCAATGGAGTTTGCTCAGAAATTACTATTAGTTGTTCCAACCCCGCTTTTATGTATGCTCGTGGTTCTTGTGGCTGTATTACTGTCAATAATCGGATTATGGCTGGTTTGGCGATTTATTCCGCGCCAGCTGTTAAAAACGCACAATGATTTAACCGATCCAATGTTTGAAGCGGTTTCTCTGGCGTATACCGTCCTGCTTGCTTTTGTCGTTGTGGTCGCATGGCAAAATTTTGATAAAGCAGGTGAACACGCGGTAAAGGAAGCTAATTGTATTGTAGATTTGCACAGAAATGCCGCCGCGTTTGAAAATCCTTTCAAGGATGAATTGCAGTCCCGGCTTGAGAGCTATACGAGTATTGTGATAAATGAAGAATGGCAGTCACTTGCAAGAGGAGTAGAAAGCGCCAATGCGCATGCCGCGCTCAGGAAGGTATGGGAACTTTATGAAAATTACGAACCAAAAACAAACAAGGAAAAAGCATTTTTTGCGCAGTCTTTAACTAAACTTGACCAGTTAAGCGAAATGAGGCGGCTTCGCATAATAGATTCAAGAAGCGGCATACACCCGCTTTTATGGTTTATATTGATAATCGGCGCCGTAATTACCGTAGCATTTACATTTTTCTTCGGCTCGGATAAATTTATTGTCCACGTGATAATGGCTTCTACACTTTCCGCAATTATAGCGCTGATACTTTTTACTATATTGTCGTTTGATTTTCCTTTTACGGGAAGCGTGCGGATAGAACCAAGCGTGTTCCAGGAAATAGCTGATTTTTAAATAAGCTTTAAGCAAAAAAAATTTATGAGGAAGTCCGTAATTAAATTTTTTATCCTGATTATTTTTCTTCCGGCGTTGTTAAGCTATTCCTGCGCTTTTGGCAAAACTCTTAAGAAAGACTTGTTCAC
>JAQTUC010000054.1 GCA_028710385.1 Candidatus Omnitrophota bacterium | reverse complement strand
CCTATTTCAGGGCCTGCGTGGGTAAAAATAAGGCCGTGGCTTTCTTTTGTCAGGGTTGAGCCCTCAACATTGCAGATGCCGACAATTTTAACGCCGTTACCTTTTATGTCTCTTATCGCAGCCAGGATGTCCGCGGTTTCTCCTGACTGGGAAATCGCCAAGAGCAGATCATTTTTAGTTATGTTGAGCTTTCTGTAACGGAATTCCGAAGACGTGTCTATCTCAACGTCCACGTCGCAATATTTTTCAAGAAAATATTTGGCAACATACCCTGCGTGATAAGCAGTGCCGCAGGCGGTGATAAAAATATTCTTAAGCGATTTCAAATATTTCTCGTCTAAATTAAGATAAGGGAATTCTATGGTGTTTTTCTTGACGTATAAAGAAAGAATTTTTTTCAAAACCTCGGGCTGCTCGTGAATCTCCTTAAGCATAAAATGCTCAAAGCCTTTTTTCTCGGCATCCTGGGGCTTAATATTAACTTTTTCTATTTCTAGCTTTACCGCTTTGCCCTTAAAGTGGAATATCTCAACGGTATTCTGCCTTATAACCGCCACCTCTTCATCTTTCAAATAAACCACTTCTTTGGCAAAAGGAAGTATCGCCGGAATGTCTGACGCTATGAAATTACCGTCCTCGCCAAGACCTACGATAAGCGGGCTGCCTTTCCTTACCGCAATTAAACTTGTCGGATCTTTTAAGGAAATAACCCCGAGGGCAAAAGAACCTTGAAGTTTTTTTATTGTTTTATAAACGGCGTCTTTTAATGAGCCGCTGTAAAATTCTTCTATAAGGTGGACTATAACTTCGGTGTCGGTTTCGCTTATAAATTTATGGCCTTCTTTAATAAGATCCTCTTTAAGCTGCATGTAATTTTCTATAATACCGTTATGCACTATGGCAATCTGGCCTTTGCAGTCAAGGTGAGGATGCGCGTTGGCCTGGCTGGGCCTTCCGTGAGTTGCCCAGCGGGTATGAAAAATGCCTATCGGGAATTTTTCATCAAGAAAACTTTTAAGCCCTTTGCGCAATTCATGTATTTTCCCGGGCTGTTTCTTTACAAAAAATTCTCCCGCTTTTATGCCTACCACTCCGCAGGAGTCGTAACCGCGGTATTCAAGCCTGGATAAGCCATCTATAAATGTTCCAAGCGCTCTTTCTTTTCCTATATAACCTAATATCCCGCACATAATTATCTGCCTTTAAAATAATTCTCAATATCCTTGTTGGTAAAATAAAAAATCAGTATTCCCGGATAAACCACCTGCAATATTGCCTGCATTATGGTTGCGGGGGCAAGCAGGACAGAAATCAGCACAAGGCTCGCTATGGCAAAGGCAAAATACACGGTTGCTTTTCTCGCCCATTCTTTCCTTAAAAGAAGCCCTGCTCCGCAGACAATAAAAACCACGGAAACCGCGCTTTGCACAATAATGATTGTTTTGATTAACGCCGGGGTGAGAGTAATATTGAGGCCGCTTTCTTTAAGCAATTTTTCTACAATCTGCCAGTTACGCGGCACAAGGAAGGTTACAAGTTGGATTACGCCCAGCACCACAAGATTAAAGGCGCCAAGGACCATTACCCCAACAGGTTTTCTCTTTGGTTGCATACTGTTTAACGTTACGAAGGTTACGGATGTTACGGAAAGTTCCGAAAGTTACTTAAATATTTAAGGCTATTGTAACCTTCGTAACTCGCCTCGCTTCGGCGAAGCGGGCCTACGTAACTTTCGTAACATTCGTAACTTTTAAAATAACGTCCCCAGCCAGATTCTCAATGAGGCTTACATTTTTTCAAGCCGAAGGCGCAGGAAAAATGTGTAGCCGAATTGAGCCCCGTACCGAACGAGCATAGCGAGTTCTGGTTCGGGGTGAACTGCGGACACGTTAAAATACACGTCCCCAGCCAGATTTGAACTGGCGCCGTCGCCGTGAAAGGGCGATGTCCTGAACCAGGCTAGACGATGGGGACATTTTCAGATGACAGATAACGGATGCCGGATGACAGATAAAAACACTTTAAAATCTTTTGTCTACTATCTGTCATCTACCCAAAACGTGTCTATTTTAAATATTAAAGCTATTTTGTCAATTACTAATTGGTTTATTCTTCGGGGATTATGCGGGCTATGGTTGAAAGTTTATCCCCGGCTTCAAGATTGATTATCTTAACGCCCTGCGTTGAGCGGCCGGAAGAACGTATATCTTTTATCTTCGTCCTTATAAGAATGCCTTTTTGCGTTATGCACATAACTTCGTCGCTGTCTTGAACAAGTATTGCCCCTTTTGCGTCGCCTATCTTTGGAGAGACCTTAACATTGATTATTCCTTTTCCTCCCCTTGACTGGACGCGGTACTCTTCTATGTGGCTTCTTTTCGCAAAGCCTCCCTCTGTTGCGGTAAGAATATAAAAATCTTCTTTCTTAAGAGTGCCTTCAAGAAGCACCATGCCGACCACCACATCGTCCTTGCTAAGCTTCATTCCGCGCACGCCTTGCGACTGCCTGCCTGTCGGCCTTATGTCTTTTGCTTCAAAACGTATGGATTTTCCTTTTTTGGTAATAAGAATTACCTCGTCTTTATCCTCGCAAATGCCGGCGCCAACAAGCCTGTCGTTTTTGTCCAAAGTTATAGCGCATATTCCGCTTTTCCTTATGTTTGCAAAAAGCTCAAGCGAAGTTCTTTTTATAACGCCGCCTTCTGTCGCCATTAATATAAATTGTTTGGGATTGAATTCCTTGATAGACACAACCTTGGTTACTTTTTCTTTTGCGGTAAGGCTTAAAAGGTTAATTATCGCCCTGCCCTTTGAGGTGCGGCTGCCAAGCGGCACTTCGTAAGTCTTAACGGGGTAAATTTTCCCTTCATCGCTAAAAACAAGGAGAGTGTCTTTGCTTGAGGCAACGAATAAATGCTCTACAAAATCCTCCTCAGAGGTTGTCATTGCGGCCACGCCTCTTCCTCCGCGTTTTTGCTGGCGATATGCTGTAAGCGGCATGCGTTTAATGTAGCCCGAGCCGCTTATGGTAACAACCATATCCTCTTCCACTATCAAATCTTCTATTTCTATTTCTTCTGTTTTGGCGACAATTTCCGTGCGCCTTTCATCGGCAAACTGTTCTTTTAAAGTTTTAAGCTCTTCCTTTATCAGCGCTTCCTGTTTCTTTTCAGAAGCCAAAATTGAGTTGTACAGTTCAATTTTCTTAAGCAGTTCCATGTATTCCTGGTCTATTTTATCCCGTTCCAAAGCGCAAAGCCTGGCAAGCTGCATATCTAAAATCGCCTGCGCCTGCACTTCTGACAGGGAAAATTTTTTCATTAAATTTTCTTTGGCTTCCTGGACATTCTTTGATTTTTTAATCAAAGCGACAACCTGGTCTAAATATTTAAGCGCGATTTTTAACCCTTCTAAAATATGCGCGCGCTTCTGTGCTTTGTCGAGCTCAAACCTCGTTCTTCTGACGATCACTTCCTTACGAAAACTTATGTGGTGCGCCAGCATTTCCTTTAAGGTAAGAATGACCGGTTTTCTGTTAACCAACGCAAGGAATATTGCGCCGAAAGTTGTTTCAAGGTTGGTATGTTTATAGAGTTGATTTAAAATTATTTGCGGCTCAACATCTCTTTTGAGTTCCAAAAGTATGCGTATGCCGTCTTTATCGCTTTCATCGCGTAAATCGGAAACGCCTTCAATTTTTTTATCCGTAATCAAGTTCGCGATAGCTTCTATAAGATTGGTTTTGTTCAGCTGGTAAGGTATCTCCGTAATGATTATCTGCGACCTTCCTTTCTCATGTTCAATTGTTGACCTTGCGCGAAGAATCATTTTGCCTTTGCCTTCTTCGTACATTTTAAGCAGTTCGCCCTTACCGCAGATTATAGCACCCGTCGGAAAGTCCGGCCCTTTTACAAATTTATGCAGCTCTTTTACAGAAGCCGTAGGGTTATCAATTAAATGCTCAAGCGCGTCGCAAACTTCTCCCAGATTGTGCGGAGGCATATTTGTAGCCATGCCAACCGCGATGCCGCTTGCGCCGTTAACAAGAAGCGTGGGCACAACCGATGGCAAAACTTCCGGTTCGGTAAGCGAGTTATCAAAATTAGGAAAAAATTTAACCGTGTCCTTGTCTATATCCTGAAGGATGAAATCGGCGATCTTTGAAAGCCGCGCTTCGGAATAACGCATCGCAGCCGGAGGGTCGCCGTCTATAGAGCCGAAGTTACCCTGGCCGTTTATAAGCGGGTACCTCAAAGAAAAATCCTGCGCCATTCTGACAAGAGCGTCGTAAACCGAAAGATCTCCGTGGGGGTGATATTTACCCAGGCATTCCCCGACAATTCTCGCGCATTTTTTATGCGGCTGATTATAGCGAAGATGCAGCTCATTCATCGCATACATAATCCTTCTTTGAACGGGCTTTAAGCCGTCTCTTATGTCCGGCAGGGCTCTGCCTGCTATGACAGACATTGAATAAGAAAGATACGACTCCTGCATCTCCTCTTCAAGGTAACGGGTTATAATTTTTCCTTTACTGATTTGTTCCTGCATATTGTTAAACGTCCAGATTTTTAACTTCGTGCGCGTGCGCCTGGATAAATTCTCTGCGCGGCTCTGCCTCTTCTCCCATTAACAGGGTAAAAATCCTGTCTGCTTCAACGGCGTCTTCAAGCGTCACTTTAACGAGGGTGCGTTTGTCAGGATCCATTGTGCTTTCCCATAACTGTTCCGGATTCATTTCTCCTAAACCTTTGTATCTTTGAATGTGCATGCCTTTAGTCGCAATCTTTTTCACTTCGTCAAGCACTGTTCTTAGGCTTTTGCACTTCACGTCTTCTTTGGTTTCGTCATTGGTTAAAACAAATTTTTCTTTTTCCTGCGGCAGATAATCTTTTAAAGACAGCCCGTGTTTGGCAAATTCAACGGCGATTTCTTTTATTTGATAAGACTCAAAAATCTCTACGCTATCCAGGTCTTCTTTATCTTTATAATCGGAAAGCTCGTCATCGTCAAAAACAAAAAATACTTTATTGTTTACCTGCACTTTATACATCGGGTATTTTTTCTTTTTCTCATCCGCCGCGTCAATGTAATCCTTAAAGGCTATTCCTTTACGCTCAAGAGAGTAGCTCAACTTTTCAAGTTCTATAAGGCTGTTGACTATTTTTTCCATTTCTTTTTCCGGGAATTCCTTGCCGCTCTTACCCGCTATTGAAAACTTTGCGGCTTTTGTGCCTAATTTTAAGATAATCTCGTTCATGTCTTTTTCCGTATGAATATACTCTTCCAAATCCCTTCTTTTTATGCGATAAAGCGGCGGCTGCGCTATGTAAATATATCCGTCCTCTATCAGCTTCGGCAACTGGCGGTAAAAAAGAGTAAGCACAAGCGTGCGGATATGCGAGCCGTCAACATCGGCATCAGCCATAATTATAACTTTATGATATCTTAGCTTTGAGGCATCAAACTCTTCGCCCACACCTGTACCCAGTGCGGAAATTATCGTCCTGATTTCTTCGTTGGCTAAAATTTTATCAAGCCTTGCTTTTTCCACGTTGAGAATTTTTCCTCTCATCGGCAGTATTGCCTGGAAGTTTCTATTGCGCGCCTGTTTGCCGCTGCCGCCGGCTGATTCGCCTTCAACTATATAGACCTCGCAAACCTGCGGATCTCTTTCCGAACAGTCAGCCAGCTTACCTGGCAAACTGCCCATGTCAAGAGCGCCTTTTCTCCGGGTTAATTCCCTTGCCTTTCTCGCAGCTTCTCTGGCGCGCGCGGCAAGAATTGTTTTTTCTACTATTTTATTAGCGACCGAGGGGTTCTCTTCAAAAAAAGAGCTAAGAGCCTCAAACGCGGCGGAAGCAACCATGCCGTCAATTTCGGAATTGCCTAATTTTGTTTTGGTTTGGCCTTCAAATTGAGGGTTGGGAAGTTTCACGCTTACAACAGCGCATAAACCCTCTCTTACGTCTTCTCCGGAAATACTGTCCATATCCTTAAGGAGGTTTTTACCTTTAGCGTACTGATTTATTGCACGGGTAAGCGCTGTCTTAAAACCGGTGAGGTGAGATCCTCCCTCGATTGTGTTTATATTATTTGCAAAAGAAAAAATATTGTCCTTGTAGCCGTCGTTATACTGAATAGCGCCTTCAACAATTACATCATCTTTTTCCCTTTGGAAACTGATAACTTTATTGTGCAGTGGTGTTTTATTATGATTAAGATATTCTATAAAAGAAACCAGGCCGCCTTTAAATTTAAACGCGGTTTCCTTTTCCGTCCTTTCGTCTCCCAGCACAATTTCTATGTTTGGGTTAAGAAAGGCGAGCTCCCTTAAACGCTGGCTCAATACATCGTAAGAGAAATCTATCTCCTTAAATATTTCCTTATCCGGCTTAAATGTGATTTTTGTTCCTGTGGTTTTGGACTTGCCGATTGTCTTCATCTGCGTTTTTGTGCGCCCGCGTTCAAAACGCATATGATACACTTTTTCGTCTCTCTTAACCTCGGCCTCCATCCACTCGGAGAGCGCGTTAACACAGCTGACACCTACACCATGCAATCCTCCGCTTATCTTATAAGCTTTATGATCAAATTTTCCGCCGGCGTGCAACATCGTAAGAACGACTTCCAGGGCGGGCTTGTTCATTGTTTTATGAATATCAACGGGTATACCCCTTCCGTTATCATCTACGGAAACGCTGTTATCCGAATGAATAACGACTTTTATTTTGTCACAGATGCCGGCGTTGGCTTCATCAATACTGTTGTCAACCACTTCATAAACCAAATGATGCAGGCCGCGGGCCGTTGTGTCGCCTATATACATTGCGGGACGCTTGCGGACCGCCTCAATGCCGCCTAAAATTTGAATTGTGGTTGCGTCGTATTTTTGTGCTGTTTTGGTTTGTTCAGTCATGCTCGCCTATTTTTATTTTTACTCCCTCTATATCGGGAAAATCCTTTTTTACCGCTTTAAGCAAAGCTTCTTTTCTTAATCCAAGTTCGTAGCTTGCGCCTGAAGAATCAGAACGAAAAACGAGGTTTTTATTATGTATCCTTTGCAGCCTGATGTGCCTTATTAAATCCGCGCCCAGATTTTCTTCTATTATTTTTTCTATCTTAACCGTGTTTTTTGCTTCTTTCTTTTTCTCTTTTAAAAACTGATTGATGATGCTTTTAATATGTGTTGCCACGGCTCTTTATATTTTCATCGGAAGAATAAGATATACAAATCCTTCCTTTCTTAAAACCGCTGGTTTATCGGCGCCGAAAAATTCAAAACTTACTTCCGCGTCAGTCAGGTTTTTAAGAGCATCTATCAGATAATTCGGGTTAAATCCTATTTCAAGGCTTTGGCCTGTGTACCGTGCTTCAATAACCTCCCTGACCTCTCCGAGCTGCGGTGTTGATTTTGAAATAACCAGGCTGTCCTTTTTAAGCTCAACTCTTACACCCTGATAGTCCTGGGTAGAAAGTAAATCCGCCCTTCTTAAGGCGAGAGAAAATTCCTGCCTGTTAACCGAGAGCTTATCTTTGATTTCGTTTGGTATATACTGAAGGTAGTTTGGAAATTCCCCTTCTATCGGCCTTGTAATAAACTGAGTATCTTTAAAATCAAAACCAACCCTGTTCTCTTTTACAAAAAGAAAAATATCTTCTTCTTTTTCTTTTATTAATTTATAAAGTTCGTTTATCGCTCTTATAGGAAGTATAAAGGAAATTTTTGTTTTAATTTCCGGCTGGTTGGGCGGCAGTTGTTTTTTAATAAAAGACAGCCTTTTACCGTCGGTTGCAACCAGGCTTATTGTGTCTTCGCTGATATCAAACAATATTCCGTTTAATACATAGTTAACATCCTCATATCCGACGCAAAAAGAAGTCATTCTTATCATTTCCTCAAGCACAAGCGGGTTTATTCTAATAAGGGAGGCCTCTTTTTCTTCTTCCACCTGAGGGAATTCCGCGGCGTTTAGAGTGCTTATTTTAAACTCAATTTTTCCACACTTTATCAAGAGGTTATTCTTCGCCATTTCAACAGTTATTTCTTCGGAAGGAAGCTCGCGTATTATAGAAATAAACCTCTTCATTGGAACGGCGATTTTTCCTTTCTCTACTATATTTGCATCCTGCAACGCAATTATAGTAACATCCAGGTCTGTTGCTGTAAATTTCAGCTTATTGTTGCTTGTTGAAATTAATACGCTGTTTAATATTGGGAAGTTTTGTTTGGAGGTGGTTGGTCCTAAAACTTTTTGTAAGCTGGCTAATAATACTTCTTTATTAATAATAAACTTCATAAGTAGTAGTTGTAATAGGTGTTGTGAAATCTGTTAAGAACTGTAATTGTATCAGAAATAAAAAATAAAACCAGTGTTTTTATTCACAGAAAAATTTTTATAAGCTCTTAATTTCCTGTTTAATGCTGTCAATAATAAGTTTGAGCTTTTCGTTGCCTTTTAAATCCTCTTTTACCTTCTTGTGCGCGTAAAGAATTGTTGTGTGGTGCTTGGCGCCCAGAGCTATTCCTATTTCCGGAAGCGAAAGGTCGGTCAGTTCCCTTACAAGATACATTGTTATTTGCCTGGGCAGGACCAGGGTTTTGCTGCGCTTGCCTTTTTTGAGGTCTTCTCTGGGGATGTTAAAGTAATTGCTTACCCTTTCCAGTATTACATCGGGGGTCACTCTTTTGTATATCTCTTTTACCATATCCTTAAGTATTTCTTTGGCTAAATCAAAGGTGATAGGCTTATTTTCTATCAAGGAATAAGCAATGATTCTTATGAGGGCGCCTTCAAGTTCCCGGATATTTGTAGTTATATTTTTAGCGATAAAAGTAATAACGTCCTCGTCTATTTTAACGGGGTCTTTTTCCAGTTTTTTCCTGAGTATCGCCACCCTTGTTTCAAAATCAGGCAGCTGTATGTCAACAACAAGCCCCCAGCTGAAACGCGAAACAAGCCTCTCCTCCAGCTTGGGGATTTCTTTGGGCGGCCTGTCTGAGGAAATAACTATTTGCTTGTGGTAGTCGTATAAAACATTAAACGTGTGGAAAAATTCTTCCTGCGCGGCTTCTTTGCCGGCTAAAAAATGAATATCATCTATCAAGAGAAGGTCTATGTTTCTGTATTTTTGCCTGAATTTTTCAGTTGAGCGGTTCTGTATAGCCTGGATAAGCTCGTTTGTGAATTTTTCCGACGAGGTGTATTTGATTTTAGCCTGAGGGTTCTGAGTGAGCGCGTGGTTTGCTATCGCCTGCATAAGATGGGTTTTGCCAAGGCCCACTCCTCCATAAATAAAAAGGGGATTGTAAGATTTACCCGGAGCGTTTGAAACAGCAAGGGAAGCAGCGTGCGCCATGCGGTTGGACGAGCCTATTATAAAATTATCAAAAGTAAAACGCGGGTTTAAACGTATTGAATCCTGCGGCTCTTCTTTAAAGCTCGCGCCTATTGTCCTGAAAA
This sequence comes from Candidatus Omnitrophota bacterium, assembly GCA_028710385.1. Classification (GTDB taxonomy): domain Bacteria; phylum Omnitrophota; class Gorgyraeia; order Duberdicusellales; family 4484-171; genus JAJYOP01. The sequence goes on along the minus strand of JAQTUC010000054.1, from coordinate 644 downwards.
TTTTATTCGCCCCCTTCTTTAAAAGGCTGGGGTTGACTTCAAAAGCGACGTCAAAGTCTTTCTGGGTAACTTCCTTAAGCGCCTGCTTTATCTGGATTAAATAAGTGGTCTCAATCCAGTTCTTGAAGAAGCCGTCCGGGGCTTCAAGCGTAAGCGTTAAACCCTCAATTTTCTTGAATTTTAAAGGATTAATCCAGGTATCAAAGGAAGTTTCACCGAGGATTATTTTCAGATTTTCTCTTGCCGCCTGCCAAACCTTTTCCATGATATATGAAGACCAAACCCTTTGCCGGTTAAGGGCAATTCACAAAATTCACAAGTTATTCACAACAGTATATTTGGAGGTAAAACATTAAAATTATACCGTAACAAATTTGATTTGCAATAGATAAATAGGTTAGTATGTTGATATGTTGGTATGTTGGTATGTTGATATGTTGCGGCCCGTAAACCTGTCAACCTAACAACCTATCAACTTTTTTATCTAAATTAGTTGACACAACTGCATATTGTGTTAAAATTTTTCTCCGATGAAAAAACATCTTAAAACCCCAACTAAAATAAAAGGTAAAAGAAGGCACGGCTTTCGGGCAAGAATGGCCACAAAGGGCGGCAGGAAAGTGTTAAGGCGCAGAAGGCAAAAA
>JAQTUC010000172.1 GCA_028710385.1 Candidatus Omnitrophota bacterium | reverse complement strand
GAGTTATTTTTGTAATTTTTGAGGCGCGGCCAAATGTTACAAGCGACTGCGCTGGGCTTCTTTTTAAATCCTCAAATATTGCAATACTGCGCGGCGGAGCTGATTCAGTAAATTCAAACAAAGCCATAGCTAAGGTGCTTAGAAAAGCAATTGAAGCAAGCGGCCTTGATTTTGAACCTTTCTTTGTTATAGAAAAAACAGAGCACAAAATAGTTGATTTTTTGCTTTCTGAAAACGAGTATATAGACCTGGTTATTCCAAGAGGCGGAGAAGCTCTTATACGCAAGGTTGTAGAAAAATCAAAGATACCGGTTATAAAACATTACAAAGGGGTGTGCCATATTTTTGTAGATAAAGAATATGATATGGGAAAGGCAATACGCATATGCGTGAATGCGAAGGTGCAAAGGCCCTCGGTATGCAATGCTGTTGAAAAAATTCTTGTGCATAAAGATATAGCGAATACCTTCCTTCCCCTCTTAAAAAGCGAGCTTGATAAATACAAGGTGGAAATAAGAGGCGATGGCAAAGCCTGCCGGATATTAAAAGGAATAAAAAAAGCAAAAGAAGAAGATTGGTCTGCGGAATATCTTGATTTAATAGTTACGGTAAAAGTTGTAGAAAATATTGATGAGGCGATTTCGCATATAAATTTTTATGGTTCGCATCATACAGATTCAATTGTTACTAAAAATGCAGGCAATGCCGCAAGATTTACCAAAGAGGTTGATTCTGCCTGCTGTTTCGTAAACATTTCAACGCGCTTTAGCGACGGCTTCCAGTTTGGGCTTGGCGCTGAAATAGGAATATCTACTGACAAAATCCACGCCCGCGGCCCAATGGGGCTTGTTGAGCTTACCACCTATAAATGGGTGGTTGAGGGCGATGGGCAGGTCAGGGAATAGGCTTTATTAATATATTATGTAACAAGTATCACGTAGCACGTAACACGTTCGTTAAGACGTGATACCTGTTACCTGATACGTGATACCTTTTAAAAATGAAAATAGGAATACTTGGCGGAACGTTTAACCCGCCTCACATAGGCCATCTTATACTTGCGCAGGAAGTGGCACAAAAACTTTCCCTGGATAAGATTTTCTTTATTCCCACAAACATCCCGCCCCATAAAGAAAGCCATAACGTAAAAGGAAGTGACAGGCTTAGTATGGTAAAACTCGCGATTAAGGAAGATAGCCGTTTTGAAGCGCTTGATTTGGAAATAAAACGCGGCGGAGTTTCTTACACAATAGACACAGTGCACGAGCTTAAAGTGAAATTTAAGCGCGCAGAATTTTATCTTATAGTCGGTTCTGACCTTGCGAATGATTTTCCTACCTGGAAATATTTTGAAGGCTTAAAGAAAGCTGTAAATATTGTTGTTGCGAAAAGAAGGGCATACCCTTTAAAAACCAAGAACAGGTTTATAATCGCCCAGATTGTTCAGATGGGGATTTCATCTTCTTATATAAGAGGGTTGATAAAAAAAGGATTTTCTGTAAAATATCTTGTTCCTGACAGTGTGGCTGAATATATAGGTAAACACAAACTTTATAAATAAGATGTAGCACGTCACACGCCGCACGTAACACGTTTAAAAACGTGATACGTGTTACCTACTACGTGATACATAAAGGAAGGATTAATATGATTAAATTCGGAACAGACGGATGGCGCGCAGTTATTGCGGAAAATTTTACTTTTGAAAATGTAAGGATAGTTTCTCAGGCAATTGCCGATTATCTGTATAAAGAAGTAAAGGGCAGCAAAAAAGTAGTAATAGGTTATGACTGCAGGTTTTTATCCGCTGAATTTGCGAAAACAGTTTCATTGGTTCTTGCGGCAAATAAAATTAAAGCCGTTTTATCAAACAGGGCAGTGCCAACTCCCGCCGTAAGCCTTCACGCGCTGCACGGTAAATATGATCTGGGAGTTATGATAACCGCATCTCATAACGGAGCAGAATTTAACGGGCTTAAGATAAAAACCAAAGACGGCGGAGCGGCAGATAAATCAACCACGGATAAGGTTGAGTCGCTTCTTTACAAAACAAAACCAAAATTAATCAGCGAAGAAGCTGCAAAAGCGCAGAAACTTCTGGAGCTTAAAGATTTAACCGTTCTTTATGTTGATTTTCTTAAAAAATTCGTAGACTTAAATAAAATCCGCAAGCTCAAGCTTAATATTCTGGTTGATGTAATGTACGGCGCTGGAGACAATTTTATTGAGCATGTGCTGGGTAAATGCGGTATAAAAGTTAATTACCTTCATAATGAATTCAACCCTTCCTTCGGAGGTTTCCATCCGGAACCTATTGAGGAAAACCTGATAGCAATGGAGAAAGCCATGAAGTCAGGTAAATATGACTTGGGCATTGTGCTTGACGGAGATGCAGACAGAATCGCAAGTTTTGACAGTAAAGGTAATTATATAAACGCTCAGGTAATACTTCCTCTTTTAAGCATACATATGGCAAAAAACAGGAAGGAAGAAGGCGGTATCGGTAAGACCGTTGTTGGCAGTAACATCATAGATGACGTAGCTTTATCCCTGGGGGTAGCTTGTTATGAAACCCCGGTTGGCTTTAAATACATTTCAAGCCTGTTTAAG
>JAQTUC010000171.1 GCA_028710385.1 Candidatus Omnitrophota bacterium | reverse complement strand
AGGGGTTGGTCTTTAATCTTTGCTATAAGATGGTGGGCGATTACTATGAAGCTTTAGATACAGCGCAGGACATCTTTTTAAAGGTATACGAGTCTTTAAGAAATTTCCGCGGCGAAGCAAAATTTTCAACTTATCTTTACAGGATAAGCATAAATTTCTGTAAAAACAGGCTAAAGGCCATTATTAACCGCCGCAGAAAAATAGCTTTTTCTATTGATGACCCCGTAAATACCCAAAACGGTTTAATGCAAAGGCAATTGGCCAGCCAAGGCCCAACACCCCGGGAAAGCATGGAAGAAAACGAAAAAGAGGGCCTGATTATGGAAGCGTTAAGCTCGTTAAGCCAGGAGCATAAAGAGATTATTATTTTAAAGGAAATAGAGGGGCTTAAGTACGAAGAAATAGCGGAGATTTTAAACATTGATTTAGGGACAGTGAAATCCAGATTAAGCCGCGCGAGAAGCGCGCTTAAGGAAAAATTAAAAGGCATATTGTAGATTAAAAGGAGAGAAATGAGCAGTTGCAAAGAAATACAGGAATTTTTTTCCCAATATTTAGACGGGGTATTGGATGAAGAAAAAAGCCGAATAGTAAAAGAGCATATTTCTTCCTGCGCTATATGCAGGCAGGAGCTTGAGAAGTTGTCAAAAATGTCTAAGCTCCTGGGCGGTTTAGAGAGAAAACAGCCGCCGCCTTATTTTTTAAAAATGCTGCATGAGCGTATGAAGTCAAGAAAATCGCTTGATAAATTTTTGGAAGGTTTGCTTAAAAACCCAAACGTTAAGGTGCCTGTTACTTTATCCATAATTGTGTTGTTTACGTTTGTATTGCTGCAGATAACAGGCCAACACAAAAGAAGCATGCAAGGTAGGCTGCATGGAGCAGCCGATGAAATAGGCGAACAATATTCACCGGGAATGGCAGAATATGAGCCTACATCTGGCGCAAGAATGGCTCTTTCGCAGACGCAGAACCGTGGAAAGAAGGAAAATATGCTCTCGCAAGTAACCGAAAATGTAACCGAAGCGACAACCAAGGGTTTTAGTACGCAGGCTACGGTTAATACCGGCGGCATGGCCCAGCAGCAGAATGTAACACAGAACGTAAAATCTTTTGAGAGCGACAAATTTCCATCAGCATATACTGTAACCGTAAAAGTTGCAAATACCGCTAAAGTTGTAGAGGAAGTTAAGACAATCTTGAACCGTTTAGCGATTAAAACCACTTCTTTTGTTAAAGAGAAGCCACCCGCAAAGAACCTTGTTCTAACTATTGAGGTGCCTGCGGATAAACTTGCTATTTTTACAAAGGAACTTAATAAATTAGGTTTTGTTGAGGCAAATTTTTCTACCCCATTGCAACCGCAAAGGGCATATTCCGTACGCGCTAACTTCCGGGAAGATACGGATAGCTCAGCTACATGCATGTCTACAGAGTCCAAATAATCATATTATTTATCCTCACGTAATAACCAGTACCTGTAATTTATCTTCCAGAGCCCTCTTAAATTTTTGGAACAAAATCCTGCTTTTGGTTGTCTAAATAAATACAGGGGGGAAGCTGCCTGCCTGTCAATAAAACAAAGGCAGGCTTAAGGTTTTTCCCAAAGGAGGGCGAATATGTTAATGAAATTAAGGATAGCACAATCAACTGCAGAATACGCTATTTTGCTTTCACTGGTAGTCGCTGCGGCATTAGGCATACAAAACGAGGTTAGAAGGGCAATCCAGGCCAGAATTCATCAGGCAGCAATGGTATTTTCAAATAACCAGGAATATGAGTCTGAAACGCGCATCAAAACAACCACAGAACAGAAACAAAACCGTGTAAAAACCGAAAATCCGAACGAAGACGCTCAGGAAAACCATATAACTATAACGGACAATATCTCTAATAAATGGGGTGAAATCAAGTTTCAATAATTCATAAGGGGGGTGCCAAAGTGTTAACGAAATTAACAAAAGCGCAAAGTATTTTGGCATACGTGTTTCTTATGATTTTTGTAACGGGTGGTTTTTTTGCGTTACAGGATTATTTGAAAAGAAGTATGCGGGCTAAACTTGAGCAGGTTACCCGCACTGCCTCCGAAGGATCTATCTGAGCATTTTGAGCGGTACGATTAAAGAGGCAGGGCCGCAATTCACAAATATTAATGATAAATTTAAGAAAAACCGATAATAGCTAAGGAGGCGAAGATGTTAATAAAATTCTCAAAGGCTCAAAGCACTTTGGAATACGCGCTTCTTATAAGTGTGGTAGTGGGCGGATTGCTCACAATGCAGAATTATTTAAAAAGAGTCATACAAGGAAACCTGGCAGGGGTAGCCACCAGTATTTCGCCCGACCCTTATTCTCCCGGCCTTACCGAGAAAAGGGAATCTTCAAATTCAAGTGTCGGTGAAATTGTAGAAAAGACTATGGGCGGCTTTGGGGGAAAAACTACAATAGAAACTAAAGACGTTATTGTAGAGACAAAAGTTGACAGCGCAATCAAAGGATTAAGCCTGGAGAAGTGGCCGGCTCAACGCAAATAGGTGTTCTTTTGAGGCATAAAGAAAACTATGCAGCAGGATTGAGCATACCCGGAGAAATATTAAGGTATAAAATAACCAA
>JAQTUC010000170.1 GCA_028710385.1 Candidatus Omnitrophota bacterium | reverse complement strand
CCTGGTTAGCCAGGAGAGAAAGCAGTTTAAGGTCTGATTCCGAAAATAAATTCTGCGAGGAAACATTATTAACATTTAAAACGCCGATAGTCCTTCCCTCAACGGTAAGCGGCACGCATATGGATGACTTTATTTCCTTTTTCTCATCCAGGGTATTAAAACGGGAATCGCCCTTAAGCCCTCCGACTAAAAGCAAAGGTTTGCCTTCCTTAGCCACCCATCCTGAGATATGTTCGCCCAGTTTAACCTGAACCCTTTCTATAACTTCCTCGCTTAAACCCCTTGCTGCTTTTATCCTTAAATTTTTGCTACCTTCCTCAATAAGCATAAGAGAGCCGGTGTCCGCTTTAAGAAGATCAAGGGAGGCGTCCAAAATCTGCTTAAGAAGCTTCTGCAGATTAAAAGCGCTTAACATCTTTGTGGTTATGTTAAGCAGCTCAGTCAGATACCCTAAATCGTCTTTATTTATATTCATATTTTTTCCGGATTAATCCTGTAAATACAGTTACTCCTCTTCAATATTTCTCAAGTGGATGCTCTGCGGGGGAACGCTTCCAACATCGCCTCTTTTAAGCGGAGTCGTTTGGATCATTTTTCCGCTCTGGCTATCCATATACGAATACGACCCGTCTATCCTTTTCTTTAAAGTCCCCACCCTTACCCCATCGGCATTATAATAATTATAATTTCGTTTGTTCCGGCGGTCTTGTTTTGCCTTACCGATAAGGTTGCCGTGCCTGTCATAATAAAAAATATCTTCCCTTACCTTTCTGGAAGAGCCTGTTTTCTTCTTGGTCTTAGTATTATAAAAATCATAACTTCCTTCTGTGCCCTCTTTGGTTTCTCCTGCGGTCTGCTCTTCTACCTGGGCGAACAGAAAGGCTGAAGAAAAATATACCAGGCAGAAACACAACGAAAGAACCTTTGCATGTTTTTTACTCATAACGCCTCTCCTGCCAAAAAGCTTTGCTTTCAGTTTAAAGCCTCAGAATTCTTACTCTTTTCCTGCCACTTAAGATTTAATTCTTTTAATTCCTCGGCGGATAAAGGGCCTTCTATATAAAAATAAGTTTCCGACATAAAATCCAAGAACTTTATATTTTTATTCCGTTCTCCTGCGTGATTGAAAATTATATTAACTTTGGGCCGCAGCGGATAACCTTTGTTAATCCCGGTTACCAGGCCGATTTCTGCGGTGCTTAATTTAACCCAGCTGCCTATTGGATATATTCCTATATTGTTCACGAATGCCTTAAGCACGCTCGGCTGAAAATTAAGCGCTTCCCTGTCTATAATTTCAGCTATGGCCTGATGCGCGGTTTTCGCCGGTTTATAAGGCCGCGAGTGCGTAATTGCCTCATAAACATCTGCCAGGCTTAAAACTTCGGAAAATTTATCCCGGGGGCTGCGCAGATGATGGTTTTTCACCGCATTTAAGCCGTCTTCGCTAAGGCATCCCAGCCTTTGTAAAATCTGGGCGCTTGAAAAACCATGCTGGCCCACTATGCTGCGTTCATTGTTTTTCAATTTGGAATCTTTATAAACTATATCTTCCATCTTCGCCATTCCGATATCGTGCAGAAGCCCTGAAACAGCCAGCTCCATAAGCTCGGACTTATTAAACCCTGTCCACAGCCCTATTTCAACAGCCAAAAAACTTACGTTTACCGAATGATGCGGCAGATATTCTTTATCATACGGGCTTTCATAAAATTTTAAGAAATAATCGCTTTCATCAACCAGGGCCTGCTCAACAAGGTTTTTGGAAAAATCAAGTATGGGCGTTGCCGTAATACTTTCGCCGTTTTTGGCTTTACCAAAAACTTCTGCAACCAGGGAAACGCCTTTTCCGTATAGGTTTAGATTTTCCGCTTTGCTTATTTCCGGCACCTTTATTATCTCTGCTGTTTCTTCTTTCTGCGTTTCTTTTATCGCAGGCTTAGAGCTTCTGAATTGCCGGCTAGAACCGCTCATTTTAATAATATCGCTTATACGTATCATAGGCAAACCTCCTCCAGCACTTTTTCAACTATATTTTCATCAACTATTGTTTTTTGTTCAAACATACCCTGCAAAAGGCAAAGTTCGCAGATAGTATTTATCTTGCGCGGTATGCCGCTGCTTTTTAAAGCTATAATGCCTGCTGCATTTCTGCTAAATGCGCTTTCATTTCTTCCGGCAATTACACACCTGTAATCTATGTACTTTGCAACATCCTCGTGGCTAAGCCCGGTTAAATGGTAACTTATAGCCAGCCGCTGTTTTAGCTGCGGGATACGGTCAATTTCCTTGCGCAATTCAGGCTGGCCTACGAGAAGCAAGGTAAGCAGAAACTTATCATTCATCTGAAAATTTAAAAGAAGGCGCAGCTCTTCAAACATGCTTCTGCTTTCTATGGCCTGGGCTTCATCAATAATAACCACTGATTTCTTATCTTCTTTCATATTCTTATACAAAATTTCGTTGAGCCGGTGTATCAGCTCAAGCTTTGTCCCGTCCAAAAAAATATTTTCAAACTGGAATATAATTTCGCGCAGAAAATCATTTGAATTAAAAGAAGGATTGACTATAAGCGCAACTTTATATATTTCCTCCCTGAATAAATCTTTCAGAAGCGCCCTGG
>JAQTUC010000053.1 GCA_028710385.1 Candidatus Omnitrophota bacterium | reverse complement strand
ATAGACGAAAATGTTACAAAGAAACCGGCCAAAGCCGGCTTCATTAAACGGACGCCAGGTTTGTCGCCCCTTCTTCGGAAGGATCCTTGCGATCCCCCTTGAAGCCCGAATGGCTGCTTAATGAGGGTATGAGCCCTAAATATTTAGATGTGATTTTAGAAGGTGGATACAAGGGAAATCTTCTTTAGAAATCTGGGGTCTTCAAGTATTTTACCTGTCCCCAGGGCAACTGACGTTAAAGGGTCGTCGGCAACAAAACAAGCAAGGCCGGTTTGTTCTGAAACAAGTTTGTCCAGGCCTCGCAGCAATGAGCCTCCGCCGCAAAGCACTATTCCTTTTTCAATTAAATCAGCCGCTAGTTCCGGCGGGGTTCTTTCAAGGGTTACTTTTGTTGCTTCTATTATTTCTTTAAGAGGGATTTGCAGCGCTTCGCGGACCTCTTCGGAATTTATTCTGATAAATTTAGGAAGCCCGGTAATTAAATCGCGGCCTCTTACCTCCATCGTAAGCTCTTCTTCCAGCGGCCAGGCAGACCCTATTTTAATCTTTATTTCTTCGGCACTACGCTCTCCTATCATAAGATTGTAGGCTTTTTTCATATGCTCAATAATTGCATCATCCATTTCATCTCCGCCTACTCTTACTGAGCGCGCGTAAACAGCTCCGCCAAGGGAAATTACGGCAATTTCCGTTGTTCCTCCGCCTATATCAATAACCATGCTGCCTTGTGGCTCGGTTATCGGAAGCCCTACTCCTATAGCTGCGGCAAGTGATTGTTCTACGGGGATAACTTCTCTGGCGCCTGCTTTTAGGGCTGAATCTTTGACTGCGCGCTTTTCAACTTCAGTTATACCTGATGGAACCGCTATGACTATCCGCGGACGGCGGAAACTGCTGAATATATTAGGCGGATTAACTTTATTTATAAAATAACGAAGCATTTCTTCTGTTACGTCAAAATCAGCTATAACACCGTCTTTCATAGGCCTTATTGCCGAGATGCTTCCGGGAGTTTTGCCAAGCATGCGCTTTGCTTCTTCTCCTACGGCAAGCACTGCCCCGCTATTTTTATATATGGCAACAACTGATGGCTCGCAAAGCACAATCCCTTCTCCGCGCAGATAAACAAGGGTTGTGGCTGTTCCTAAATCAATACCTATATCGTTGGAAAAAGCGCCAAGAAGGTTGCTTATGCCTCGGGTAGCTGAGTTTATAATTTTGACTATTTTCACCCCGCCCTTCCTTTTTAAAAATATTTTCTTATTTAGCTAATTATAGCAATGATAACAAACGCTTACCTACTTGTCAACGATATTCCGTTTATTTTTACGCGGTTGCTACCCGCGCTTTTAAAGCTATTCCTTAAATACCGCTCCGGTTGATGCGGAAGTAACCATTTTTGAATATCTGTAAAGATAGCCTGACTTTACCTTGGCAGGCAGCAATTTTATTTCTTTTTTTCTTTTCGTTATTTCGGAATCGCCAATTAACAGATTAAGTTTTCTGCCCGGTATATCTATTTGTATCTGATCCCCGTCTTTAATATACGCTATTAATCCTCCCAGTGCTGCTTCCGGAGAAACATGGCCTATGCACGGCCCGCGGGTTCCGCCGGAAAACCTTCCGTCTGTTATAAGCGCCACACCTTTGTGCAGGCCCATACCAACAAGCGCGGCAGTCGGTGAAAGCATTTCCCGCATTCCAGGCCCTCCGCTTGGGCCTTCGTATCTCACAACGACGACGTTGCCTTTTTTTATCTTTCCGTTCAGTATGTTTTCCATTGCTTCTTCTTCGGAATTGTAAACTTTAGCAGTGCCCTTAAACTCAAGCATGTCCTGTTCCACAGCAGCTTGCTTAACGATTGCGCCTTCCGGAGCGAGATTGCCATAAAGGACAGCTATTCCGCCTTCTTTGCGGTAAGCGTTATTAAGCGGCCGTATGATATCATCGTCGTAAATAACAGCTGATTTGGCTATTTCGTGGGTTTTTTTGCCGGATACAGTGGGCGTGTTGTATATTTGTTTTAAAAATCTTTTTAAAACAGCTGGTATTCCTCCGGCGTTGTCAAAGTCTTCCATATAATATTCTCCTGCCGGTTCAAGTTTAGCAATGTTCGGCACGAGCTTACTTATCCTGTCAAAATCTTTAAGGCTTAGGGCAATTTTTGCTTCGTGAGCCAGCGCCATAAGATGCAAAACAGTATTGCTTGAGCCGCCCAGAGCCATATCAACCATTATTGCGTTTTCCAGAGATTTTTTGGTTATGATGTCTTTCGGTTTTATGTCATTTTCAATCAAATTTACTATCCTCTGGCCGCTCTCATAGGCAATCCTTGTTTTTCTGCTTAAAACTGCCGGAGTTGTGCCGCAATAAGGAAGCGATAATCCCATTGTTTCCGTAAGGCATGCCATTGTGTTGGCAGTGTATAAACCCTGGCATGACCCGCACGAAGGGCATGCTTCGCATTCAACCGCCCTTAATTCTTCTTTGCTTATGGTGCCTGTTTTGGCTCTTCCTACTGCCTCAAACGTATCGCGCACAAGAGCAAGCCGTTTTTTCCCAAAGTGCCCGCCAAGCATAGGCCCTGCGGTTACCACTATTGTTGGAATGTTTACGCGAAGCGCCCCCATTATCATTCCGGGGGTGATTTTGTCGCAATTGGTAAGAAGTATTAATCCGTCCAGGCTGTTGGCAGAAGCGATACTTTCAACGATATCGGCGATGAGCTCCCTTGAAGGAAGTGAATATTTCATTCCGGAATGGCCCATTGCAATGCCGTCGCAAATTCCCGGAACGCCGAAAATAAAAGGCGTGCCGCCTTTGTTCTCTACTCCTCTTTCAATATAACGCTCTAAAATACGCATATTGGTGTGCCCGGGAATAAGGTCAGTAAAGGAGGATGCAATACCAATGAAAGGCCTGTCCATGTGCGAAGAAGAAAGCCCTGTGCCGTATAAAAGCGCACGGTTAGGGAGCCTTTCAATCCCGTTTTTTATCTTATTAGAGCGCATATTACCTCCGTAAGTTTAGGCTAAGAACAAATTCGGTTTTACCTTAACCTTTTAGAATCAGTCTGCTCCTTCAAGCTCCCCAAGGTCTTTTTCTTCTTTGAGAAAATCTTCTTTTTTCTTTTCGACTACAACCGGTTTCACATATTCGTTTACGTAATTCTTCGTATCCTTTATGCGAAGCTTGTCAAAAAGGAAAGAGAATTCTTCTTCAAGTATGCTTGATATCTTTTCGCGCCATTCTTTAGGCAACGAATGAATTTCTTTTTTAAACGGCCCTAACGCGCTCTTTCTTGTTTTGTATATAAACTGGTCATTGGTCATGTCCGGCTTTTTTTCCGCAGCGCAATTGGTATGCAGCCAGGCATAAATTTTTTCCTTAAGAGGAAGCGGTAAATAATCATAAACTATATTCTGGAATTGCGTTGCGAGGTGTATTTCAGCGCAGCCTACCTCGGGAAAAGTATGGAATGCTTCATTCGGCAATGTGGAAGCTCCGTGCTGAACTGCTCCTGCCATGCCGTAATCTTTTTGCGCAATTTCAGAAAGTTTTTTAAGGGTATCAAAGTCAATGCTTACTTTGGCAATTGAGCCGTCCGGAAGCACTACTCCGCCGTGCGACGTCCCGGTTTGTATGCTTATCTTTGAGATTCCTTTTAAATTATTGATTGATTTACGGTAACCTTTAAGATATGCGTGCAATTCATCAGGAGTTGAGTTCTTTCCGCCTACTTCTCCGATTTCCCCGCCTATAGAGATTTCAATGTTCTTCGGCTGAAGCTTACGGATGTATGTTGTAAGCTCTGCGCATACTTCATAATTTAATTTTTGCTGCTCGTCAAGGTTTTGCTTTGATAAGTCAACAAGGGTGGAAGTGTCTATGTCAATATTGTAAAAAGAGCAGTCAATTGCCTCTTTTATAAGCTCTTTAAGCGGGTTAAGCTCTTTATTTTTATCCTGCAGGTAATTTTTTGCTTTTACCTGAAAATGGTCGCCCTGGATAAATATTGGCCCTTTGTAATTTTCCTTTATTGCGGCAAGTATTAAAACCGAGGAATATTCAAGCGGCCTCTGGTCTGTGTAGCCGATTTCGCTTTTTGCGATTTCAAAAATAAAAGAGCCCGCATTTATCTTATTCGCCGCGCGAAATACAGCTCTTGCTAAATCGTAAGTAAGGGTTCTTATGTTCATCGCAGGGACCGTAAAACCGCTAAATGAGCCTTTTCCCCGCGCTTCGTATAAACCCTGAATGGAAGAAGGCACAACTCCCAGGTTTAAGCCGGCGTTATACGCTACAAAGTAGCATAATCTTTTCATGTGGGCAGAGTCAGAAAGAATAATAGTGTCACTTAAGTCATCCACCACTTTTTTCCGGAAAAAATCAGGATTTTTTATTTCAATTTTTCCGTCTTTCTCAATGAGAGTTTTTCCGTCAAACAGCTGTGATTCATTTTGGTAAATCATTTTTCCTCCTTTAAGGTTTATTTTTTTAAGTAAGAGTTTTAATTAATCTATAAAACGTTTCAACTTCAATATCCTTTGGTTTTATCGCCTCCTCAAGCGGCAGCATCACAACTTCCATATTTCTTAATGCTATGCATTTGTCAGTTTGTCCATCTTTGAGCATTTCCACGGCTGTATTTCCATATCTTGCCGCAAGAGTCCTGTCAAACGCTGTGGGTCTGCCTCCTCGTTGGATATGGCCCAGGACAACCACTCTTGTTTCAAGTTCTGTTATTTGCGTTATTTTTGCTGCCACGTCAGCTGCTTTTGCTTTTCCTTCAGCAACTATAATTATCCAGCTGATTTTACCCCGGATGTTGCCCTCGGTTATTTCTTCGCAAATTTCATTAATGTCATAATCCCGTTCAGGAACAATCACTTCTTCGCATCCGCCGGAAAGCGCAACGCGAAGCGCAATGTAACCGCAGTCCCTGCCCATAACTTCAACAACAAATATCCGTTCAAGCGAATCAGCGGTGTCGCGTATCTTATCCAGCGCATCCAGCGCCACATTAACGGCAGTATCTGCGCCGACCGACAAGTCAACTCCGTTTACATCATTGTCAATTGTTGCAGGAACGCCTATAACTTTTACGCCGTACTTTGAAGCCAGGAGGTGCGCGGCCGTTAATGAGCCGTTGCCGCCTACAACTATTAATCCGTCAAGGTTATTGTCTTTTATCGTTTGAAGGGCTTTTAGCTGGCCCTCTTCTGTCATAAAACGCTTTGAGCGCGCAGTTTTTAAAATCGTCCCTCCGGAATTTATTATTCCGGAAACCGCTCTCCTGTCAAAAACTTTTGTTTCTCCGTTTATAAGGCCTTCGTATCCTCTGAAAATGCCTACGGTTTCTATGCCGTAAGAATCAGCAGTCCTTACTATTGCCCTTATGCAGGCATTTATACCTGCGCAGTCTCTTGTTAGAATTCCTATACGTTTCACTTCTTCCCTCGCTTATGCGCTTTAAGTTATGTTCCTGCTTCCCAACTAGAGAGATACTTTTCCTGCTCTTTGGTCAGTTTGTCTATAGCGATACCCATTGCCTTTAATTTAAGGGCCGCGATGTTTTGGTCTATATCGTCGGGCACTTTAAATACGTCTTTTTCCATGCATTTATGGTTTTTGGCTACATACTCTGCGCTTAGCGCCTGGTTTGCAAAAGACATATCCATTACCTGAGCCGGGTGCCCTTCTGCCGCAGCAAGGTTTATAAGCCTTCCTTCGCCAAGGAGAAAAATCCTTTTTCCGTCATTTAGAGTATATTCATCCACAAAATCCCTTATAAGCCTTTTTGACTTGCTTAAGGCTTCAAGCGATTTTATGTCTATTTCAACGTTAAAATGCCCGGTATTGGAAACGATTGTGCCGTCTTTCATTGAGATAAAGTGCTCTTTCCTGATTACATTTATATCGCCAGTTACAGTTACAAAGATATCGCCTATTTTTGCCGCGTCTTTTATCGGCATAACATCAAAACCATCCATAGTTGCTTCAAGAGCCCGTAAAGGATTGACTTCCACAACTATTACCTTAGCGCCCAGGCCTTTAGCGCGCATGGAAAGGCCTTTTCCGCACCAGCCGTAACCGCAGATAACAAAATTAGTTCCTGCTATGAGTTTATTGGTTGCGCGGATTATTCCATCCATGGTGGATTGCCCTGTTCCGTAGCGGTTGTCAAAAAGATGTTTGGTAAGGGCATCATTAACCGCAATTATGGGGTAGCGTAATTTTCCTTCTTTAGCCAACGCGCGCAGCCGTATAACGCCTGTGGTTGTTTCTTCTGTACCTGCGATAATATTGCTGTGTTCCTTGGGGTTTCGTTGATGTATTGTGCTTACCAGGTCAGCCCCGTCATCCATTGTAATGTCCGGTTTGGCGTCTAAAACTGCTTTTATGTGGCTGTAATAAGTTTTAGTGTCTTCTCCTTTTATCGCAAAAACCTGAATCTCTGAATTTTTTACCAAAGATGCCGCTACGTCATCCTGTGTTGACAAAGGATTTGAGGCGCAAAGGAAGACTTTTGCCCCGCCTTCTTTTAGAACCTGGACAAGATGAGCTGTTTCGGTTGTAACGTGCAGGCAGCAAGCAATGGTCAGCCCCTTTAATGGTTTCTCTTTTTTGAATCTGTCGTTGATTAATTTTAGAACAGGCATATCGTTTTTTGCCCACTCTATTCTTAATGCGCCTTTTTTTGCCAGATTAATGTCTTTAATATCGTAATTCATAAACTCCTTTTAATGAGCACATTATTTTTTCAAGCCATTGTGGCGCAGAAAAAATAATAGTGCGAATTAACCCTTGACATTTACCTTGATTTTTTATTTAGGTAGATGTCAAGGATGAAATTCGGCTATGCAACTTTTTTATGCGTTTCGCGTTTTAAAAGTTACTGCCTCATTTCACAACTTTGCCGCAGCTTTCTTAAGTACTGCTGCTTTATCTGTGCGTTCCCAGCTAAATTCCGGCTCCTGCCTTCCGAAGTGTCCATAGCAGGCGGTTTTACGGTAAATCGGCCTTAACAAATCCAGGGTTTTAATCATGCCCTTTGGTGTTAAGTCAAAGTTTTCCGTTATTAACTTAACGATTGCGCTATCTGAAATTTTTCCCGTGCCAAAGGTATCAACAAAAACAGAAAGCGGCTCGGCTTTTCCGATTACGTAAGCAACGTGGATTAAACACTTGTCAGCAATTCCTGCCGCAACGACATTTTTTGCGACGTATCTTGCCATATAGGCTGCTGAGCGGTCAACTTTTGTAGGGTCTTTCCCGCTAAATGCGCCGCCGCCGGATGCAACCATTCCTCCGTAGGTATCAACTACAATTTTACGCCCGGTCATTCCTGTATCTGATTGCGGGCCGCCTATTACGAATTTTCCGGTTTCATTAACGTAATATTTGGTATTTTTATCAACGTAACCTTTTAAAATCGGTTTAGCTATTGTTTCAATAATTTCCTGCCGCGCTTTTTCGGTGATTATTTTTCTGTCTTTTTTAGGATCAAGTATGTCTTCTGTGTGCTGGCAGGCAAGAACCACTGAGTCAACTCTCTTGGGATGGCCGTCGTGATATTCTACTGTTACCTGAGATTTTCCGTCAGGCCCCAGATATTTTAAAATATTTTCATGGCGGACATCAGCCATGCGTTTAACCAGCTTATGCGCAAGCACAATCGGCAGAGGCATGAGCTCTTCTGTTTCCTTGCAGGCATATCCAACCATCATGCCCTGGTCGCCTGCTCCGCCTGTATTTACTCCCTGGGCGATATCAGGAGACTGGCTGTTGATTGTGTTAATGATTGCGCAGGTGTGGTAATCAAAGCCGTATTTAGGGTCATTATAACCTATCTGTTTTATGATGTCGCGCGCTAATTTATGGATATCAATATATGCTGTGGTTGTTATTTCTCCGCCGACCATAAGCAAGCCCATGGTTACGAAAGTTTCGCATGCAACTCTGCCGGTAGGATCGTGTTTAAGCACTTCATCTAGTACCCCGTCAGAAATCTGGTCGCATAGTTTATCCGGATGGCCTTCAGCAACTGATTCAGATGTGAAAAAGAACTTCATTAGTGTACCTCCTTTAGCGTTAACTATTTGTAACTTTATTGTTTTCTTCCAGAGTTTTTTCTTCCGGTCCTATGTTATTATCCGCAGCTTGCACTTTCTCCGATGCTTTCGCATTATCGGTTAAAGCGCCTGCGTTTGCTTCGGTTATTTCTTCCTTGGACGCCAAAGTCATAAAATCTTCCAGCTTTGGCAGATCTTTAAGCGTGTTAAGCCCGAAATATTCAAGGAATTTCCTGGTGGTTACATAAAGAAACGGCCTGCCCGGAACTTCCTTGCGGCCTTCTATTTTTATAAGCCCAAGGTCTGTCAAATGTTTCATTACTCCGTCTATGTTTACTCCTCGTATGGATTCTATTTCCATTCTGGTTATCGGTTGTTTATAGGAAATTATTGCCAGCGTTTCCAGGGAAGGTACTGAAAGTTTCTGTTTTCCCCTTTCACGGTACATTTTTTTAATCCACATTTCATTAGCCGGCGAAGAGCACATCTGAAACCCTCCGGCAACCTTTACTATTGCTATGCCGCTTGCCATATGAGCGTAGTCTGTTATAAGCTCTTCCAGCGCTTCCTCTATGGCTTTCTTATCAACATTTAATATTTCGTTAAGTTCATCAATTTCTATAGGCTTTTCATTTACAAAAAGCAAAGACTCGGCAATTGATTTTATTTTTCCCTTATCAAGCGGCAAACTTTCCTGTTTTTCCATATTCATAATTAAAACCTTTTATTTGCGCTGCCGGTAGATTTCATTCAAAAGATCTTCGGTATTGTCTATATCCGGCTTTGTGTGCAGGGCCTTTTTTACCATTTCCTCTATTTCTTTACTGCTGTACTGAAGCCTTCTTAAAATATTTGATGCTTCTTCAACTATTTCTTTTTTCGCCGGTGTTTTTTTGCATTCATCTAT
Source organism: Candidatus Omnitrophota bacterium (assembly GCA_028710385.1). Lineage (GTDB taxonomy): Bacteria > Omnitrophota > Gorgyraeia > Duberdicusellales > 4484-171 > JAJYOP01. The sequence goes on along the minus strand of JAQTUC010000053.1, from coordinate 1,287 downwards.
GGGCATCAGCGCAAAACGGCCGACTTTTCCCTGGAGCGTTGCAATAATTTGTTTTGCTTTTTGATTTCCTATTCCTTCAAGGCTTCTTAAGAAATCCAGGTCGCCGTCTTCTATTGCCTGGGCGATTTGCGAAATCGGCTTGTCAAAAGCTTTAAGAGCAACTTTGGGCCCAATTCCTGAAATGCTTATAAATTTTTCAAAGAATTCTTTTTCCAGTTCATCAACGAAACCGATCATTACCGGAATGCCTCTATTTTGGTCCATGCTGAAGTAATGGTATATGACAAGTTCAACTATTCCGGTTTCAGTTTTCAATAAACGGTTTGAAACTGTTGATGGCGTATTGATCTCGTAGCATATGCCCCCGACATCAACTACTGCCTTGTTTTCTTCTTTTTTAACCAGTTGCCCGCGGATTTTAGCTATCATTGTATGATAACGTTCAGATTTCTTACTTTTTCCTCGTGTGAATACGCAACAACCAGTGAAAATGCGTCAGCTGTGTGATTAGAAATAAAATTTTTTCCTGTTATGTTCTCTGCCATCCTTTTCACGCGCATTGAATCAGCGCTTCCTTTTCCCAAAAAAGCCTTTCTTGCACGGGTCGGCGAATACTCAAAAAGCTTTAATTTCTTCTGCTCGGCAAGAACAACAACTACGCCCCTTACCTGCGCAAGTATCCCCAGTGTCAGCGGATGCTTATAGTGCGAATAAAGTTTCTCAAGGGTCATAACCTGCGGTTTATATTTGTTTATCTCTTTTTCAAGTTCTTCGTATATAAACGCAAGTTTCTGCGCAAATGTCTGTTTCCTTGATGTTGCTATCTCGCCTTCTTTTATCAGCCGTATGTCTGTGTTTTTTGTTTCGCAGATAACATAGCCGTTCACCTGAAGGCCAACATCAACAGCGCAAACTATCATTTTAAATAATTATGGCATTTCAGCTGCAATCTGTTCCAGCAGCTCGTCTGAGATATCAAAGTTAGCATGAACCTTTTGAACGTCTTCCTGTTCTTCAAGCGCTTCAATAAGGGAAAGCAGCTGTTTGGCGTCAGAAGCCGCGGTTACTTTAACCTTTGAGCTCGGCACCATTGTTATTTCAGCTTCTTCCATTTTTATGTTTTTTGCCTTTAGTGCTTCTTTTAGTTGTTCAAAATCCTTAGGGTCCGAGAAGATTTCATAGTTCTTTTCTCCAACCTGCACGTCATCTGCTCCGGCATCAAGGCTTATGGTGTAGAGCTCATCTTCATTTTTTATCTGGGCTTTATCAATGAGGATGTAGCCTTTT
>JAQTUC010000052.1 GCA_028710385.1 Candidatus Omnitrophota bacterium | reverse complement strand
CAATACCACTTTTACATTAACCGCCTGAATAGCGGCTAAAGTGGCAACTGTGGCCAAAATCGGGCCTGAACAAGGCGCCCAGATAAGCCCGGTTGCAAACCCCATCACATAACCTCCGAAAAAACCAGTACTCTGGCTTTTTATTTTGTTTCTAAAGGGGCTGAGAATGAAATTAAAAAAAATCTCAAGCCTGACGCCAAAGGAAGGAACAATCATACAAAGGCCCAAAAGGATTATTATTGAAACTGCAATGACTCTGAAAAAATTTGAATTTATATGCAGAAACTTTTCAATGTAAGCTATAAGAATGGTAAATACGGCAAAACTGGTCATTACTCCAAGGGTTATGCCAATGGGCACTCTTTTTCCTTTTATTGCTGATGCGGAAAAAATAATAGGAAGGATGGGCCAAATACAGGGCGAGGCAATTGTAACAAATCCTGCGGCAAAAGCAAAAAACAATAATATTGGCATAAAACCAATATTGCACTATTGAAGGCCGGCGGTCAATTGCTTCTTTACTTTTTTTTCTGGCTTTTTTCTACTATGGTTTGATTTAATCTAAACGCTATTCACTATCTCTTAATTTTTCCGGATGGTGCCGCACAACTTCTGCCTGTACCATATATATAACATCTTCCGCAATATTCGTCGCATGGTCACATATGCGTTCAAGAAATCTGGCTATAAGCAGCAACTGCACTGCTCTTGGCGCGGTTAACCCGTCTTTGAGCATATAATCTTCAATGAGCTCTTTTTGTATTACATTACGAAGCTCATCAGCTTCCGGGTCTGATAATAAAACTTTTTTCGCCAAAGCTATGTCTCCCGTAACAAACGCATCTATGGACATCTTAACCATATTCTGGGCGACAGTCGTAAGTTTCGGGATATCAATCAGCGGTTTAAGCAGCGGCTTATCAACCAGCTCAAGTGTGCGCTGTGCGATATCTACGGCGATGTCCGCTATCCGTTCAAGTTCGGCATTGATTTTCATTCCGGTTGCGATAAGGCGTAAATCTTTTGCCATAGGCTGGTAACGCGCTATCAAATCAATACATTTCTCATCCACCTCCAATTCCAGCTTATCAATATTGGCATCGTTATCTATCACGCTTTCTGCCATTTCCTTATCGCGGTTTTTAAGCGCCTCAACCGACTTATATATTGCTTCCTCAGTCAAAGCGCCCATTTTTAGAATATCTTTGTTTAATTCTTTTAATTCCTGATCAACATGTCTTTCCATGGTTTCCTCCTTTTAGTCGGAAAAGTTTACAGTTCACAATTTACGGTGTGTAATAAAGAATTCTCTGGCTTTAATTTTCTACTGTAAACTGTACTCTGTTAACTGTAAACTTATGTCATCCGTATCTGCCGGTAATATAGTCTTCTGTCCGTTTGTCTTTAGGCGCCGTAAAAATTTTATCGGTTTCGCCGAATTCTATAAGTTCTCCCAGAAGCATAAAACCAGTATCGTCTGAAACGCGCGCCGCCTGCTGCATATTGTGGGTAACTATTATTATAGTATATTTGCTTTTTAGTTCACGCATTAATTCCTCAACCCTGGCGGTTGCCTGCGGGTCAAGCGTTGAACAGGGCTCATCCATCAGTAAAACATCAGGAGTAACCGCTATAAGCCTTGCGATACAAAGCCGTTGTTTCTGTTCCAGCGATAATCTTAAGGCAGGCTTTTTAAGTTTATCTTTAAGCTCATCCCACAAAAGCACGCTCTTAAGGCTGGTTTCAACAATTTCATCAAGCCTGTCTTTCTTTATGTTGTCGGCGTGTATTTTAGCTCCGAAAACTATATTTTCGTAAATTGACAAAGGAAAAGGATTCGGCCTCTGAAATACCATTCCTATTTTTTTTCGCAAAACAACCAGGTCTGCTCTGGCCTCAAGAATATTAATACCATCGGTTAGAACTTCCCCTTCCATGCGCACGCCCTCAATTAAATCATTCATGCGGTTAAAAACGCGAAGCAAAGTTGACTTTCCACAGCCGGAAGGCCCGATAATTGCAGTAATTCTATTTGCGGAAAAATTAGAATTTACGTTCTTAAGCGCGTGGAAAGCGCCATACCAAAGATTAAGATTCTTAGTTATTATTTTTTCTTTCATCCGAATTTTCCTCTGATGTAACCGTCAGTGCGTTTATCTTTGGGCCCGGTAAAGATTAATTCTGTTTTATCAAGCTCAATAAGTTCGCCATTCAGGAAAAAAGCTGTTCTGTCGGAAACACGCGCTGCCTGTTTTACATTGTTAGTTACCAGAACTATTGTATATTTTTGTTTAAGCTTAACCATGGCGTCCTCTACTTTGGCTGTAGAAATAGGGTCAAGCCCGGAACAAGGCTCGTCAAACAAAATTACTTCCGGAGATACAGCAAGCGTTCTTGCAATGCACAAGCGCTGCTGCTGGCCGCCGGATAATTTAAAGGCTGATTCATTTAACCTGTCTTTGACTTCATCCCAAAGGTATGCTTCCTTAAGTGATTCTTCCACTTTATTCTGTAATAACTTTTTATTTTTTACGCCGTGCATTTTTACGCCGTATGCCACATTATCAAAAATAGATAAAGGAAGCGAAAGCGGCAGCGCAAACACCATGCCCACTCTTTTACGCAGAAATTGCGCATCAATGTTTTTAATGTTGTCATTTTCAAGCTTAACCTCACCGTTCATACGAAAATTAGGGCTTAAATCATTAAGCCTGTTTAGCATCCTTAAAAATGTAGTTTTACCGCTGCTTGAGGGGCCGATTGCGCCTAAGATTTCATTAGCCTCAATTTCCATGCTTACCTGTTTTAAGGCATGAATTGTTCCAAACCATATATCAAGATTTTTTATAGCAAATTTTACCCCATTAGAAATTGTGTTTTTATCTTTCATCTTTGCATTCTCTGCCAATTTATTATTTCTAACGGGGTTTACCATTTTTTCTTTTTCCTGAATTTATAGCGGATAACTATTGCAACCAGATTCATAAACAAAACCAGGGTTAACAAAACCAAAGCTGTGCCATACCTTATTTTCTCATCAACATTAGGCACCTGCGTTGAAATTACATAAAGATGATACGGCAGAGCCATTGCCTGGTCAAAAATAGACTTAGGCAATTGCGGAAGGTAAAACGCCGCAACAGTAAACAGAATAGGCGCGGTCTCCCCTGCCGCCCTTCCCAAACCTAATATTGTTCCTGTTAATATCCCGGGTATTGCATTAGGGAGCACTATGTGCCTTATGGTCTGCCATTTACTTGCGCCTAAAGATAAGCTTACCTCGCGAAACGACTGAGGCACGCTTTCAAGCGCCTCACGGGAAGTTGTGATGATCACAGGTAAAATCATTATCCCGAGAGTAAGTGAACCGGAAAGAATAGATACGCCGAATTTTAAAAACACGACAAAAAGAGCGAGTCCAAAAAGCCCGTAAACAACAGACGGCACGCCTGCGAGGTTTACAATAGCCAGTTTTATTATTCTTGTAAGCAGGTTGTCTTTTGAATATTCGCTTAAATATATTGCCGCCAAAAGCCCTATCGGAAGGGCAAATATTATCGCGCCCGAAACCAGATACAGGGTTCCTATAATTGCTGGAAATATTCCGCCCGAACGCATTCCCTGGCGCGGGATATCAGAAAGAAACTGCCAGCTAATTGCAGGCAGCCCTTTTTGAATAATAACAATCACAATAAGCCCCACAGGCACGACTATCAGAAGTGTCGCCAGGAATAAAAAAAAGAATGCTATTTTTTGCGACCTGTAAGGATTTCTCATTTTTGGTCTTTATGTAAAAACAAATCTGCCGTTACGTTAATTATAAAACTTATGACAAATAAAACTATGCCTATGGCAAATAAAGCGAAATAATGTTCGCTGCCCACAACAGCCTCCCCCATTTCAGCGGCAATTGTCGCGGTTAATGTCCTAACCGGCGACAAAATGCTGTTTGGCATAATGGCGGCGTTTCCGGTAATCATCATAACCGCCATTGTTTCTCCGATAACGCGGCCTATTCCAAGCATAACCGCAGCCAAAATACCCGATGAAGCTGCCGGGAGCATTACGCGCCATATTGTCTGCCAATGCGTTGCGCCTAATGCAAAGGCTCCTTCTTTGTAATTTTTTGGAACAGAATATAAGGCGTCTTCCGCGATTGAAACTATTGTCGGCATTGCCATAAACGCAAGCATAATTGAGCCGGATAAAGCAGTTAAACCGGTGGGCAGGTGGAAAATATTTTTCACCAATGGAACAAGGGTTACCATTCCGATGAAACCAAGAACAACGCTTGGGATTGCCGCCAATAACTCTATACCGGCCTTAAGAGTTTCTTTGATTTTTAAAGGAGCTATCTCAGCAATATAAATGGCGCAGCCAACTCCTATGGGAATAGAAATGACTGCCGCTCCCAAAGTAACCAGCAGGGAACCAAGGACTAAAGGAAGTATTCCTAATTGCGCAGGTTCTGATATCGGATACCAGTTTTTCCCAAGAAGAAACTCCAAAGGCTTAACAAACTTAAAAACAGCCAGCCCTTCCTTAAGAAGGAACAAAAAAATCAGCACAACAAAAAATATAGATGCGATTCCGCAGATAAAAATAAATTTTTCAATAATGAATTCTTTTATCTTCTGCATCTGTTTTATCTGTTTACGGGCACAAAATCAGTTTTCAAAACAATATCCTGTCCCTCTTTTGAAAGACAGAAATCAACAAACTTTTTTACAAGCCCTGCTGGCTCACCGTTGGTATACAGAAAAAGCGGACGCGAAATAGGGTATTTTCCGTTTATGACATTCTCTATGCCCGGCATTTCATATTCTGATTTTTCATCTTTTGCAATCATAACCGGTTTTTGTTTTTTTGAAATATATCCCATACCGTAATAGCCGATTGCAGCCGGGTTACCCGCAACCTCATCAGCAATCGCCTGAGAAGATGAAAGCATTAAAGCGCTTGGCGCAAATTCTTCTTTGCTGCTAGGGTCGTTCCCTCTTAATACGTGTTCTTTAAAATAAACATGCGTTCCGGAATTAACTTCGCGCGATAGAATTACTATTTTCTCATCTGAACCGCCGATTTCTTTCCAGTTGGAAATTCTGCCTGTAAAAATATCGGCGAGCTGTTTTAAGGTAAGTTTGCTTACCGGATTGTTAGGATTGACTACGACAGCGAGCCCGTCAAGAGCAACTTTGATTTCATTTGGATTTATGCCTTTACCTCTTGCCAGTGCAACCTCTTTGTCTTTGATACTCCTTGAGGCCATCGCAACATCGCAAGTGCCGCTGATAAGGCTGGAAAAACCGGTACCGGAACCGCCGCCTGTAACTGCCACAAATTCAGCAGTATTTTTTTCCATATACTTTTCCGCCCATGCCTGGCCAAGGTTAACCATGGTATCGGAGCCCTTAACCTGTATTGAATTTGTATTCTTGGCGGCAAAAGCGGAAATTGCAAAAACTGCCATCAGTACAATTAACTGTATTTTTTTCAGCATTATATCCTCCTTTTATGGTTATTTTACCCGGATCTTAAAGATAGTGATGTAAAATCTATGTAAAATTAATATTTACATAGCCTTTGCTGTAAACAAATACTAAAGCTATATAACTTTTGTTAAAATGCTAACTTCAGTTTTGTGCCGAACACATTAGCGTCTACCCAATTATCTGAGCTTTTTGTGCTTTGCAGCATATAATAAACCTCTGCCTTCAAATTTTTTGTTAAATTAATGGCCAACCCGGAAGAAAACCTGTTCCGGCTGAATTCAGACGTTGAACCGAAACCGACAAAAATTTCATCGGATACATACGGCTGTATTTCCATTCTTGTAAATTTCCAGGGTAATTTTACGGTAACTTTATTGCGGTATCTCCAGGAATCATCCTGGTAGTCAAAATGACAGTATTCCAACCGGTTACGGTCATCAAATTTAAACCCTTTAATATCCCACAATAATGTCGCAGTTACATACGGCTCATTTTCCAATTTGAATTCATCCTTCTTTAATTCATAAACGTGGCGGTAGCCTGCGCCTATGTTAAGCCAATCCCTAAGGCTATAAAATATACCCGCATCGTAATGCTGGTAATAAAACTCGCTGGCGTTATTACCCCAACGAAATTCCTCTTCAAGGGCAAACTTTAAATCTTTGTTAATTTTTAATTCCTCAGCATCTGTATTCCATACCTGAAAATCACCGTCGTCATATGCATAAATTTTCATTGTCAAAACCATGCCAAGCCCGAACATCACAAAGACAAAATTTTTCATCTTAACTCCTCGCCCGTTTTTACAACAGGCTTTAAAAACAATGCCGACTCTGGTTCAACCAAACCCCAGAAACTTCCGCCAATAAGAAAGCTAAAAATATCACCTCCTCTCTTTGAGCTCATCAACAAAAATATACTTATAGAATTCGGAAACCCTTTAGGCTTTCTCATCCGCAATTTTTGCAAAAAAATTTCCTAGGGATTTTAGTATTTGTAAAAATGTTTTTTTTGATGTAACGCCCCATTTCTATTCTCCGGCTAGATTATAGAATACAGGCGTTAAATGCGTTCGAAGATAAAGTAAAATGTAGGTAAAATCTCCGGGATATTATTTAGGAAGGATAAACCAGAATTTTGAGCCCAAACCTTCAATGCTTTCAACTCCGGCGCTGCCTTTATGCAATTCTACAATGTGTTTAACTATAGAAAGCCCAAGGCCCGTGCCGCCAAGTTCGCGCGAGCGCGCTTTATCTACGCGGTAGAAACGCTCAAAAATGCGCGGTATATCTTTCGCAGGAATACCGGCACCTGAATCTTCTATTATAATTTTTATTTTTCCGTCAAGCTCTTCGGTATATATCCGGATGGTTCCATTCTCCTTATTGAATTTTATTGCATTATCAATAAGATTTATAAATAAATGCTCTATTTTATTTTTATCGGCATTTATTGTAACGCTTCCGGTTAGTTCATTTTTAACCTCAATGCCTTTCTTTTTCAGCTGAGATTTAAATCCTGAAAGAATTACTTCAAGAAGCTTTTGCAAATTTAAACTTTCCCTGTCTATTGTTGCTTCTTTTGACTCAAAGCAAGATAAAGAAAGCAAATCATCAACAAGGCTGTTAAGGCGCTCGGTATGGTCCTGAATAATTTTTAAAAAAGACCTGCTATTCTCCTTATCATCCAAGGCGCCCTCAAGAAGCGTTTCCACAAAGCCTTTTATTGAGGTAAGTGGCGTTTTCAACTCATGAGAAACATTGGCAACAAAATCCTGGCGCACTGTCTCAAGCCTTCTTATTTCTGTGATATCATGGATAACCACAAGACAGCCGGATATCTCCTTGTTGTCAAAAATGGGCACAGCGTTTGCTTCAAAAATTCTGCGCACAGGATAGATAAGCACCAGTTCTTTGGACAAAGACTTACCGTTTTCCAGAGTATTGCTTATAGTCTCCGCAATGTCATTGTTGCGTATTGCCTCCAAAAATAATTTTCCTTCCGCGTCAATCTTTGAAACAGCAAATATTTTTTCAATCGCCGGATTTACAGAAACAATATATCCTGTTTTATCTGTAATAATAACTCCCTCAATCATGCTGTTAAAAATTGCGGAAAACTTCTGGTTCTGCGTTTTAATTTCTCTGATCTTGTTTTCTATATCTTCGGCCATTTGATTCAAGGTTACAGCCAATTCCCCTATTTCATCGTTAGCAAACCCCGTCACTCTGCGGCTGAAATCTCCTTCTGAGAATTTACGGGACATTTGTATCATTCTATTTATGGGTCCGACAACCATGTTCGCCACTATTGAACCGAGAATAAAAGCAAGCACTAAAGCAAAAAGCAACCCCAGAAAAACTGTTTTTCTGATTGCAAACAGCGTTTCCTGCACGCTCTCAAGCGTAAGAGCGAGCCTTAGAACGCCTGTAATTTTATTTTTCTCTTTAAGCGGCAAGGCGATATAAAACATATTTATCTTAAGCGTAGGGGAATAACGGGTGTCAATTCCAATTGACCCGTTTAATGCCATTTTTACTTCCGGCCTTGTTAAATGATTTTCCATCACGCTGATTTCTATTTCCTGTTTATCGGAATCAGCCAAAACCTTGCCCTGTGTATCTATGATTGTAATACGGCATTTTGCTTTTAAGGCCAGTGATTTAGCTAGCGGCTCCAGGCTTGCGACATCTGCTTTCTGAAGGCTATCTTGAGAAATTTGGTTTTCTATTAATAAACCCTGGGCAATAAGCGAAGACTTGATGTTCTGGAGGGAATTTTCTTCTAAATTTTTATCCAGGAAAAAAGCCATGAACCCAAACGATATAAGGATTACAAAAAGATAAGATAAAAGCAGCTTTAGCTTGAAATTTTTAATCTTCATATTCAAATCTGTATCCGTAGTTTTTTACGGTAAGAATGCGCCTTGATTCGCTTTTAAGCTTTTTGCGCAGCGTCCTTATATGCACATCAACAGTGCGAGTTTCAATCTCTACGGCATTATCAAAACCCCAGATATTATCAAGGAGGTAATCGCGCGAAAGAACTCTTCCTTTTGCTTTTATCAGAGTTTTAAGCAACTCAAATTCTTTTGAAGTAAGCTCTATCGTTTTATCTTTAACTGCCACCTTAATTTTTGAAAAATCTATCGTTAAATCGCCGATTTTTAAAACTTCCGGCAGCTTGTCTTTTTCTTTTATGCGGCGGAGTACTGCTTTTATGCGCGCGATAAGCTCTCTGGGGCTAAAAGGCTTGGTCATGTAGTCATCCGCGCCCAGTTCAAGGCCTACAATTTTATCCGACTCCTGGCTCTTTGCCGTAAGCATAATTATAGGCAAAGACGCTGTTTTAGAGTTATTCTTAAGCAACCTGCAAACCTCTAAACCATCTATGCCCGGAAGCATTAAGTCCAAAACAATAAGGCCGGGTTTGTTTTTACCGGCCATATCCAAAGCATCCTCTCCGTCATATGCCGATAAAGTTTTGAATCCCTCTTTCTTGAGATTATACTCAAGCATTTTTACTATATCTTTTTCGTCTTCCACAATCAATATTGTCTCTTTCATTTTATCTCCCTGAATATGGCATTTTCCTGCCGGGCTATTTTACGCTTTTATTTTAAGACAACGGTGCGACAACCAGACTTTATTTGAAAAAATAACATTTTAAGCAGTTGTGCATAAAAACAGGGCTGCTGCTGATATATAAAATCAGAATCTATTTTCTGGCAAGGAAATAAGCTAAAGCAGATATTAAGGCCGAACAGGGAATCGTTAAAATCCAGGCCCAGACAATTCTTCCGGCAACTCCCCAACGCACAGCGCTTAACCTTCTTAACGAACCTATGCCCATAATTGAACCGGTAATTGTGTGTGTCGTGCTAACCGGAATGCCCAGCGCCGTAGATATAAATAGCATGATTGCCGCTCCTCCTTCTGCGCAAAATCCGTCAACCGGTTTAAGCTTGGCAACTTTCTGCCCCATAGTCTTAACAATGCGCCAGCCGCCAAACATAGTTCCGAGCGCAATAGCTAACTGGCAGGCCATAACGACCCAGAAAGGAATATAAAATTTACTGCCCAATAAGCCTGCGCTAAAAAGAAGGCTGGCGATAATTCCCATTGTTTTTTGCGCGTCATTTCCTCCGTGGCCTAAACTGTATAATGCGGCTGAAAACAGCTGCCCTTTTCTGAAGATATGGTCAACCTTTAAGGGCGCGCATTTGCGAAACAAACGGTAAACCAGAATACCCAGGCCAAGGCCTAAAATTAGCCCTAATACCGGGGAAATAAAAATAAATGCAACTGTTTTTAGAATACCGCTCCAAAGAAGTGATGTCGGCCCTGCTTTCACCAGGGCTGCGCCTATCATGCCACCGATTAAAGCGTGAGAAGAACTTGTCGGCAAGCCAAAATACCAGGTGATAACATTCCAGCCGCAAGCGCCCATAAGCGCGCCGAAGATAAGCGCATTATCTATAATTGTTATGTCAATGATGCCTTTGCCTATGGTGTTTGCGACATGCAAACCGAAGAAAAGAAATGCTACAAAATTAAAAAAAGCAGCCCAGACAACTGCGTAACGCGGAGAAAGCACTCTGGTTGAGACAATAGTTGCTATAGAATTGGCGGAATCATGAAATCCGTTTAGGAAATCAAAAAATAAAGCCAGGACTATTAGTAATAATATTGCAAGCGTCATATTTCTAAGCCTGCTTCAGTAAAATTGCTCCTACTACGTGAGTCAAATCTTCGCAGATATCAAGAACCGTTTCAGCATCCTGATATATTTCTTTCCAT
>JAQTUC010000051.1 GCA_028710385.1 Candidatus Omnitrophota bacterium | reverse complement strand
AAACATAATATAGCCGCGGCTGCCGTGGTGCCACACCTCAATCGCCCCCTCTTCAAGGCTTTTTTTTCTATCCGGTATTATCAAATCAATGTCAAATTCAGGTTTAGTGCCAAGGCCATGGCAAACCGGACAGGCTCCGTAAGGAGTGTTAAAACTAAACATTCTTGGCTCAAGCTCACCCACAGAAATGCCGCAATCAGTGCAGGTCATCTGCGAGCTGTAAAGAAATTCTTTGTTCTGGGTTTCATTATAAATAATAACCAGGCCGCTTGAATGCTTAAGCGCAGTTTCAATTGAATCGCCTATGCGCTTTGCGTAATCCGGAGAAATTTGTATCCTGTCTACAACTATCTCTATATTGTGGGCTTTATACTTTGCCAGTTTTATTTCCTCGGATAATTCATAAATACTTGAATCAATGCGCACGCGGGAAAATCCTTCCTTAAGAAGCCTGGCGAACAAAGCGGAGTATTCCCCTTTTTTGCCCCGTATTACCGGAGAAAGTATGTGGACGCGGTTTCCCGAAGGTATAGCCAGCACTTTTTCAATTATTTCCTGGGAAGTTTGTTTTGTAATCGGCTTTCCGCACTTATAACAGTGAGGCTTGCCTATGCGCGCGAAAAGAAGCCTTAAATAATCATAAACTTCGGTTTGCGTCGCGACTATTGAACGCGGAGAGCCTCCGGCGGTTCTTTGCTCAATTGCGATTGAAGGCGAAAGCCCTTCAATATGTTCTATCTCAGGCTTATGCAATTGCTCAAGAAACTGGCGGGCGTAGCTTGAAAGGCTTTCAACGTAGCGGCGCTGGCCTTCTGCGTAGATAGTGTCAAACGCCAAAGAAGACTTTCCCGAGCCGGAAAGCCCGGTTATGCAGATAAGCTCATTCTTCGGAAGCTTTAAATCTATGTTTTTCAGATTGTGCTCTTTGGCGCCCTTGATAATTATATAGTCATTCATAATTCAAATGTAAAATCAACTGCCTATTTTAAAAGAAGAAAATATCTTCTTAAGCAGATATTGCGTGGATAAAATTGCAAGCGTACTTGTTTTGGGATTTATTTTTGAAGGGACATTCTCAACTGAAATGTTTATTTTTGCCTCTTCTGTATCTATTTCTATGCGGTGGATGTTTCTTTTAACCTGCGGGTCAGCCTTTATTATGACCTCCACCTTCTTAAACGAAGAAGCTAAAAGTAAAATTGCCGCAACATTTATATTCTGCGGGAAATACTTTATTGCCTCTTTTACGCCTCCCTGAAATATTATTTTAGGCTCTTTGAGGTTATTAATGTTTATGTTTTTCTTCTTCAGGTAATCAACACCGGCAAGGCCCCTGGGAGGTTTTGAGGTAGTCAAAGAAACTTTATTTATTTCTCCAAGGCTAAGCGAGCCCAGCCCATCCACTCCGCATATTGCTCCGGAAGGCACATAAATGTTAATACCTCTTTTCTCGCATTTTTTTATTATGGCTGGATCATTTATAAATGCGCCGACGCTTAAAATTACAACATCTTTCTTAAATCTTATAGCTTCTTTAAGAACGCTGGCTGCGGCATCAACCGAAGCTGCTTCAATAACCAGGTCAACAGATTTAACCAGATTGGAAATATTGCTTATTTTAGGCACAACCGAAAGCTTCTCTATAAGAAAATCTGCTTTCTCGCTGTCTTTATCCGCAATTGCCCATAAAACCGCTTTTGCGCGCAGCTCTTTATCAATAAAAGTTGCAACGCCTTCCCCTATTGCTCCGCAGCCGACTACTCCTATTTTTATTTTTCTTTTTTCAGTGCTCATGAGGCCTCCTTATGCTTCAATTGCTTTTTGCATGCACAACTACGTTGTCAATAAGCCTTGTTTTTCCGATATAAACAGCAAGGGCAATCAATACCTTCTGTTTTATTTCTTCAACTTCCTGCAGGGTTTTGGCATCAACTATTTCAACATAATCTATCCTGGCGGTTTTTTTGGAAAGAATAAAGCCGTACATTTCTTCTATTATTTTGACCGCATCAGTTTGTCCTTCCTTAATACTTTTTTCGGCAAGCTTAAGCGCCTCTGCTAAGACCAAAGCGTCTTTGCGCTCTGCAGGATTAAGATAAACATTCCTTGAGCTCATTGCCAATCCGTCGCTCTCTCTGACTATCGGGCAGATTTTAACAATTGTGGAAAAATTTAAATCTTCTGCCATGCGCTTTATAATCATTGCCTGCTGATAATCTTTCTGGCCGAAATAAGCGATGTCAGGAGTTATTATATTAAATAATTTGGCAACAATTGTGCACACCCCCCTGAAATGCCCCGGGCGGGATAATCCGCAAAGCGGTTTGCTTAAAAGCGCTTCCTCCACATATGTAGAAAAGTTATCCGGATACATTTGGGAAGCTGACGGATAAAAAATCAAATCCACCTTTTCTTTTTGCAGTAGTTTTTCGTCACTCTTAAATACTCTGGGATATTTTTTAAAATCTTCATCCGGGCCGAATTGAGCAGGATTTACAAAAATGCTTACAGCCACAAAATCACATTGTTTTTTTGCGGCTTCAACCAGCGAAATGTGCCCGGCGTGCAGCGCTCCCATTGTAGGGATGAAACCTACAATTTTCCCGGCTGTTCTAGCCTTCTTAATTTCTGCTCTGGCCTCACTTATATCTTTAACTACTTTCATAAATAATCTATTTTACCTTTATTTTTCCAATCTCCTCCATTATTCCAGACTCAATTTCAAGAAGCGGTTGCATAACAAATTCCCGCTCCAGCATTCTTGGATGCGGCACGCTTAAGCCCGGCTCATTTATGCTGCTGTCGCCGTATAAAAGCATATCCAGGTCTATTGTGCGCGGCCCATTTTTAATTTTCCGCTTCCTTCCCAGCCTATGCTCAATATTTTGCAAAATATTAAGGAGCGCGCGGGGTAAAATTTCGGTTTTGATTTTAATAACACCGTTAAGATATTTACCCTGAGGGGGCCCGCCTGCCGGCGCGGTTTCTATTATTGAAGATATTTTTTCAACTGTTATGCCGGAAACGTTTTTAAGCTCAGCTATGGCGCTTTTTATGTTCTCTAATCTGTCACCCAGGTTTGAGCCGATTGCGATATAAACATACATCTATCAACCGCTATAATAAGTTAATTGCCTCAGACAGTATTTTTGTATCCACAGTCAAAGCGAAACGCATAAAGCCTTCTCCGTATTTTCCAAAACCAACCCCCGGAGTTGCAACTATCCTCTTCTCCCGGATAAGATATTTGGAAAACTCAATGGACGACTTAAATTTGCGCGGCAATTTTGCCCAGACATAAAAAGTGCCGTCTGCGTAAACATTTTTGAAAATCTTTCCTTTTATGCCTTTCACAAAAAAGTCCCTTCTCTCTTTAAAAATCCGGCGCATATCTTCCATGTAACCGGTTTCTTTATTCAGGGCAATGCCTGCGGCGTCCTGTATGGCGCCGAAAATCCCCGAATCAACGTTTGTTTTTACCTTCAATAAACCTTTGACAAGATTCTCATTTCCGCACGCCCAGCCGACCCTGAACCCTGTCATGCAGAATGTTTTTGAGAATGAATGAAATTCTATCGCAATTTCACGCGCGCCGGGAACTTCAAAAATGCTTTTGGGCTTCTCCTCAAAATAGATTTCAGAATACGCGTTATCATATGCAAGTATAATGCCGTATTTAGAGCAAAACTCAACCAGCTTCTTAAGAAATTCAAATGGTGCCAACATACTGGTTGGATTGTTAGGATAATTTACGTAAATAATTTTTGCTTTATTGCGGACGGTTTCGGGAATTTTGTCCAAATCAGGAAGAAAATTGTTTTTCTCAAGGAGCGGCATCTCGTAAGTTTTAGCTCCGGAAAATATCGCAGCCCCCCGGTATCCAGGGTAGCCCGGGCTCGGTATAATTACGTAATCGCCCTTATTTACAAAAGCCAGGGGAAAATGCACAAGCCCTTCTTTTGAGCCGATTAAAGGAAGAATTTCCCTGTTCGGGTCAAGACTTACTCCAAAACGCTTATTAAACCACTGGCTGATATTCACACGAAGCAATTCCTTGCCCTGGTCAAGGGCATATTTCTGGTTCTCCTTGGTTTTGGCTGCCTGATAAATATTATCAATAACTGACTGCGGCGCGTAAACATCCGGGTCACCTATGCTTAAATCAATAAATTTAACGTTCTTATCGCGCAATTCTTTTTTCTGCCTGTCAATTTCCGCGAACAAATACGGGGGAAGCTTAAGGAGCCTTTCGGATAATTCAAGGTTTTTCATATTTTTATTTTTTGTTAAACAGCACTTCATTCATTGAATACAACCCAGCCTTTCTGGTAGAAACCCACTTTGCGGCAAGTATGGCGCCTTTGACGAATATATCGCGGGTTTTCGCGTGATGGAACAATTCAATCCTGTCTACGTCGCTTTCAAAAACTATTCTGTGATCACCCACAATCTCACCCTCGCGTATCGCTTTTACGTCCTCTGTTTTTATTCCAAAGCCTTCCTCATTTATTATTTCAGCAAGACGCTTAGCCGTACCTGAAGGAGCGTCTTTTTTATGAATATGATGCGCCTCTTCAATTGAAACGCTATAACCCTTAAGCGTTGCCGCAGCTGCCGCAACCAGGTTAAACAAAAGGTTTACGCCAACGCTCATATTAGGAGAAAAAACAATTGCGGTTTTTTCTGCTGCTTCCTTTATTTTTGCCTGTTGAGCCGCGTTTAAGCCGGTTGTGCCTATGACGGCATATTTGCCGTGTTTTACGATGTAGGGCAGGTTTTCCATGGTTGCCTCGGCAATAGTAAAATCTATAACGCAATCGCAATCTTTTATTTCATCCAGATTATCGGTCACGCGAATGCCGTCTACGATTTTACCTATTTGCGGGTGCCCTTTTCTTTCAATGCCTAAAACTACCTTAAGGTCTTTCTCGTTTTTTGCCAAAGCAAAAATACGCTGGCCCATTTTTCCGCAGAATCCGAATATTGCTAATTTTACCATTGTTTATCTCCCTTAATATTGTATTACCAAATAATTTTATATAAATAAATATTTGTGGCGTCCTCTTTTTCATGAAATACCAGCTCAAAATGCTTAAGGCCGTTATCTTTAAGGAAATAGAGCTTAAACAATAAACTGTGCGCAAAAGAAGAGTCAAGCAGATAAGCCGCGTATTTGGCATTTTCGTCCTGTTCCAAAAATACCGTATAGTTAGCGTCTCCTTCCTTATTCGTCATTTCAGATACCCCTTCCTTTGACGCGACAATAACACTAGCCGGTATAATCATATTTGCTGAACCGGAAAAATTCTGCGGATTTGAAACCGCAGAAGGAGAAATATCGTTAAAATAGGTTTTAAAATTCTTTTTATCAAGCACTATGCCGTTATCAAAAATAACCAGGCTATCGCCCTCTATTGCTTGTTTTGACCGCCCCAGATAGAAAGCAGGCCCGAAAGGCGCTATCCAATTGAGCGCATCGTTTTTGCCCATTAAACTTAAAGTGCCGTATAACTCCTGCGATTTTTGCCCGCTATATCCAAGCTTAAGCCGCATATAACCAAAAAAATCTTTTTTGTTAAGCTTATTGAATTTCTCCCATAAATCACTTTTTTCAAAATCCCAGGCTGCCGGCCTTGTAATAATTCTTGCCGATACCAGGCTGTCATCAACCAGCAGATAAGCCGGAGGCGGATTGCAGTAAAGTAATTTCAATATTTTTTCTATCTTAGCTTTGTCTGAAACGTATTTGCTTAAAATAACAACTGCCTCTTTCTCGTTGGTAGCAATAAGTTTATTTATAAGCCCCAATGCCGTCATTTTGTCGCTAACCGCTTCGTTAAGCTCATTGAATGCCGAACCCGAGCCGCAATCAAGCATGCGCAGTATGCCTAAAGCTTCATCTTCGCTCTGGGCAAGCAGCACGCGCGGTATCCAGTAAGAAACCGGAGTGTATTGCCAGCTGCCGTCATATACGGTTGCGCGGTTGGAAACTGCCATAATAGAATCAGCGTAATCCCACGCGGTATTGATAATGGCATTGGCCGGAGTTTTTTCTTTTATAACGTTAAGCGCCTTCCACCATGTATCGTTTATAATGGGCAGCATTGTTATTTTGCGCGCGTTACTTATCACGGGAACTGACATAACAAGGAACAACAAAACCGCCAATACCTGCCTTGCTCTTATGCTGGCATTTCCCGTAAGTTTTGTTTTATGGCAGGTATCGGAAAAAAAATAAAACGCTAAATCCCATAACACAGCGAAT
This sequence comes from Candidatus Omnitrophota bacterium, assembly GCA_028710385.1. Lineage (GTDB taxonomy): Bacteria > Omnitrophota > Gorgyraeia > Duberdicusellales > 4484-171 > JAJYOP01. The sequence continues at coordinate 4,145 of JAQTUC010000051.1, read as the reverse complement.
GATAAACCTAATGGCAAAATCAAAAACATAACAAAACGCAGCCCGTAATTTACAAGAACCATTCCTGCCACAAACCAGGCAAATACTATAAAAAAGAAAAATCTCCTGCTTCCCGAAAGGAACCGCTTGCGCAGTAAAGCCAGCACCAATAATCCTGCTATGCCAGCATAAACAACAATTCCTCCGCACATGATAACTATATCCGCCACCTTGGGCCTGCGCAGCTCATGGATGCTGTAGCCGATATTAGGCCAAAAACCATCTATGGTTAAACCGCTTCCAAGTTTTAGATATGACAAAGGTTCTGCAATTGAGCCCTTAACTGCAGCCTGGCCGGATAAAAGAAGCACAAAAACATACGAAAAGAATACAAACGACACCAGAAATAAAAGCTGTTCTTTAAGACGTTTAGTTAATTTGCCTTTTTCTTCGTAAATAACGTATTCTATCTGGTACAACAACAAGCTGAATATTATTATAAAAAAACTCATCCACCACACTGTCCAGGAAGCAGAATAAGCGCCTACGGCTAAGGCCGCCAGCAAAATATAGTTGTAGCGCCTTAAACCGCTTCGCTTAATCGCAAGCATCAAGAGCGCCATGGTAAGCAGGGGAAAAATTATGTTATACAAATCAGTATCAAACCAGCCGAAACCGGAGCGCGACAGTAAAAACTTTGATACTCCTATGGCAAGGCTGGCAAGAAACGCAGACCAACGGGAAATTCCGAAGGCAGCGCAAAAACCAAATATCACAAGCACCATAACAGCGGAAAGGAAAAGCGGAAAGAAACTTAAACAGTTCATCAAAGATAAACGGTTGTTTATCGCATGAAGCAATTTGTAAAAATACGCTCCGGCGTAATAATGAAATTTTAAAGGCTCAACTTCTCCCCCGAAAGGAGCATTTTTTAAATCATCCCATTCTTTTCCATTTACAAGCCGCGTGCCTGCGTGGCCTGTATTTAAAATATTATCAATCCTTCTCATCCAGCGATAAGGGTCCTCCTCCAAAAGATAAGTAAAACCGTTATTATCGCGATAGTATTCCTTTTTTGTTTCAAGGGTTTGCGAAATGCTCTTATCTATTTCAGCTTTATTTTCTTTAAGGTAACGGGGGGATATTGAGGTTATGAAATTTTTCTTTGCTTCCGGGGTAAGCCAGGGATAGGTATCCGAAACATACTTATCCAATTTTGTTTCCAGCTTGCTGTATACTTCCATCTGGGAAATATATTTCAATGCATTCAGAAACAACGGATCAAGGCGAAAGTATATATTAATTGCAATCGCCAGCAGAATCAGCGTAAAAAGAATAAACCTGTTTAAAATTTTATTGCTAACAGCCTTCATTGAGGTATTGCGAGCTAATTGAATAGAAATAATTTTAGGAAAGTCAATCTAAAAATTCTGCATCCGGAAGACGCAACTACCGCGCTAGATGAGGCGGTAATCGCGCATTACTTCTGTAAGCTTTGCGAGATTATCTGTTGCCATAGCGCAAAGCGGGAGCCTTAAACCGGGCTCGCATAACTTCATAAGCCCCATTGCGGTTTTAACCGGAATGGGATTTGTTTCTATAAACATCGCCTTAATCAGCGGCAGCAGTTTATAGTGGATTTCCTGGGCTTTTTGAAGATTGCCTTTTTCAAATGTTGCCACAAGCTCAGATGTCATCTGCGGGACAATGTTTGCTACGACAGAAATTACGCCTACACCGCCGATTGAAAGGACCGGCAGCGTTAACGCATCGTCTCCGCACAATAAATCAAAATCTTTTCCGCATAAAAGTTTTACGCGCGACATCTGCTCTAAGCTCCCTGACGCCTCTTTAACGCCGACAATATTTTTGCAGTCTTTAGCCAGTTTTGCTATGGTCTCAGGCTCAATATTTACGCCTGTGCGTGAAGCAATGTTGTAAAGAATAACCGGCATATCACAAGCTTCTGAAATTGCCTTAAAATGCTCATAGAGGCCCTTTTGCGTTGGCTTATTATAATAGGGCGAAACCTGCAATGACGCATCAGCTCCTGCTTTGGCTGCGTGCTTTGTAAGCATTACGGCTTCCTGAGTTGAGTTTGAGCCTGTTCCGGCAATTATCTTAATCTTGCCCTTTGCCTGCTCTATGCATATCTCTATCACTCTTTCGTGTTCTTCATAATTAAGAGTTGCGGATTCTCCGGTTGTTCCGCAAGGCACAATAGCGGATGTTGCGTTTTTTATATGAAAATCTACAAGCTTTCTTAAAGTTTTTTCATCAACCTCATCGTTCTTAAACGGAGTAACAATTGCAACTATTGAACCTTTAAACATAAAATACCCCCTTATAAACTGTACTTGCCAGCCCTTCAAGCCAAACATTGCTGACTTTTTCATCTGCCTTATCAAACAAAACTTTCAGTATTTCTCCGCCCCGGGTTTTAACCTTAACCACTCTTTCTCCCATTTTTGGGGAATGGCAGGTTGAAAGTATCGCAGAAGCTGTCGCGCCTGTGCCGCAGGCAAGAGTTTCAGCCTCAACTCCTCTTTCATAAGTGCGTATTTTTATAAAGTCATCATCAACTATTTCCACAAAATCAACGTTGGTCCCTTTAGGTTGAAATTTTTCATGATAGCGTATAGCGCGGCCTAAATTATGGGCGTCAATTGCATCAATGCCTTCTACAAAAACTATCGTATGCGGAACTCCGGTATCTACAAAATTAACTCTAAGGCTTCTCTCATTAACTATAATCGGAATACCAAGTTTTATTTCTTTAGGGTCTGTAAGTTTTACCTTAACGCTCTTTTTATCCACCACTGACTCAATTATTCCCGCTTTTGTCTCCATGGCGATCTTTGCTCTTGCGTTCACCCTGCCGCTTGATGCAAAAAACGCCGCGCACCTTGCGCCATTGCCGCACATTTCAGCCTCAGAGCCGTCTGCGTTAAATATACGCATCCTTATATCGGCTTTTTTTGATTTTCCGATTAAAAGCATTCCGTCAGCGCCGATGCCGTATTTTCTGTCGCACAACCTTATTGCAAGCCTGGCCAGTTGAGAATTTCCGGCTTTTAGTTTATCCTCAATAACCACAAAATCATTCCCTGCCGCAACCATTTTCGTAAAATTAATTACTTTTTCCATAGTCATCAGATTATTTCATTCTGTATCAAATCTGTAAAAGTTTCCCGCTTACGTATAAGAACGGCCTTGTTGCCACGCACCAATACTTCAGCCGCGCGGCGCCTTGAGTTATAGTTGGAAGCCATGCTAAAGCCATACGCCCCGGCACTCATTACCGCAAGATAATCGCCTGATTTTACGCGGGCTATTCTGCGGTCTTTGGCGAAATAGTCTGCGCTTTCACAAATTGGGCCCACAACATCCACCTTATCAAACCTGGCATTGCTGCTTTTTTGCACGGGAAGAACCTGATGATACGCCTCGTATAACGCCGGGCGTATTAAATCATTCATTCCGCCGTCAACAATTACGAACTTCTTAAGCGGAGTTGATTTTATATATAACACTTTTGTAAGCAAAATTCCTGCGTTGCCTGCGATAAACCTTCCGGGCTCCATTATAATTTTAAGCCCTGTATTTTTTAATAGAGGTAAAATTTTCTGCGCAAACTTTTCCGCTGTCTGCGGGTTTTCTTTATCATAAATAATGCCAAGGCCTCCCCCTATATTAAGATATTCAAGAAGAATACCCTGGGCTTTAAGCTTATTTATAAATGAAGTTACTTTAAGTATCGCCGCGACATACGGGCTGCTTTCTGTTATCTGCGAGCCTATGTGTATATGCAAACCGCAGATATTTAAATTGGAAAATTTATAGCGCTGGATGATAATGTCATAAGCGCTGTTTAAATCTATACCGAACTTATTGGTAAGCTTACCTGTTGTAATAAATTTATGCGTCTTCGGCTCTACATCAGGATTTATTCTCACCGCTATGTTTACCGTTTTATTAAAAATCTTTGCAATTCTGTTTATATTCTCCATTTCGGCAACTGACTCAACGTTAAAAAACAAAATTCCCCTTTTAATGGAAACTCTGATTTCCCCGTCAGTTTTGCCGACGGATGCATAAACTATTTTATTCGCGGGGCATCCTGCCTTAATAGCGCGAAACAGCTCTCCCCCCGAAACAATATCAAG